>JBASJO010000186.1:0-3849 GCA_049655365.1 Rhodoferax sp.
GCCTTGCTGGGTGCGGGCAACACGGCCTATGCGCTGGGTCAGCGTGAAGTCGCCGCCAAGGCCTACCGCCAGACGGTGGTCAAGCACCCCGACTTTGCCGATGGCTGGAACAATCTGGCGCAGGTGCTGATGGAGTTGAATCGCCGTTCCGAGGCCAGCCAGGCGATTGCCCGCGCCGTGGCGCTGGGCGGGGTGCGGCTAGCAGACTACCTGGCGCTGCAGGCACAGATTGACAAAAAGTAGGGCATCCGCCCCGCTTGATCCAGCGCGGTCGGCTATTTGAAAATCACCGTCTTGTGCCCGTTGATCAGCACCCGGTGCTCGCTGTGCCATTTGACGGCGCGGGCCAGCACTTGGCTCTCGGTATCGCGGCCCAGCGCCGTCAAATCTTCCACCGTTTTGCTGTGATCGACCCGCGCCACGTCCTGCTCGATGATCGGGCCTTCGTCCAGATCGGCGGTGACATAGTGGGCGGTGGCGCCGATCAGCTTGACGCCCCGGTCATGCGCTTGGTAATAGGGCTTGGCGCCCTTGAAACTGGGCAGGAACGAGTGATGGATGTTGATGGCTCGGCCACTGAGCTTGCGGCACAGGTCGTCTGACAAAATTTGCATGTAGCGCGCCAGCACCACCAGTTCGGCACCTTCGGCGTCGATGATCTCGATCTGTTTGGCTTCCACCTGGGCCTTGGTGGCGGCGCTCACCGGCAGGTGGTGAAACGGCACGTTGTAGCTGGCCGCCAGCTGGTAAAACTCGCGGTGGTTGCTGATGATGGCGCAAATGTCCAGCGGCAGCAGGCCGCTTTTCCAGCGAAACAGCAGGTCGTTCAAGCAATGGCCTTCCTTGCTGACCATGATCACGGTGCGCATTTTTTGCGCCTGGGCATGCAGTTTCCATTGCATCTGGAAGGGGGCGGCAAATTCGGCCAGTTGGCTTTTGAGCTCGTCAAAGCTGTGCTCGCCGCAGGCAAACTGCACGCGCATGAAAAACAGACCGGTGTCGTTGTCGTTGTATTGCGCGGCTTCTTCGATGTTGCCGCTGCGCGCCAGCAAAAAGCCGGACACGGCGTGCACCAGGCCCAGGCGGTCGGGGCAGGACAGGGTGAGGGTATAAACAGGATGCATAGGGGCGGTATTGTCGCAGCCTTGCTTCACCTTCAATCGTCAGGAATAAATCACATGGACCTCCCGGCACTGCAACAAACCCTGCGTGACTTTGCTGCTGCGCGCCACTGGCAGCCGTTTCACACGCCCAAAAATCTCAGCACGGCACTGCTGGTGGAAGCTGCCGAACTGGCCGAAATATTCCAGTGGATGAGCGCCGAAGAGTCGCAAGCCGCGCCGCTGGATCCCGCCACCAAAGAGCAGATTGCCGACGAGGTGGCCGACGTGCTGCTCTACCTGCTGCAGCTGGCCGACCAGTGCGCCATTGACATTCCCACCGCGGTGGCCAACAAACTGGTCAAGAATGCCGTCAAACACCCGGCTCCTTGCGCGGTAGCGTCGCGTGGATAATCTGATCCATGCGAATTCCATTTACCAAAATGCAAGGTGCCGGCAACGATTTTGTTGTGCTCGACGAGACCCGGGCCCGCTTTGGCCTGGGCACGGCGCAGTACCGGTTTCTGGCGGACCGCCACTTTGGCGTGGGTGCCGACCAGATCCTGACGGTGCGCCCGTCCCCCGCGCCAGGCATTGATTTTGAATATGTCATCCACAATGCCGACGGTGCCGAGGTCGAGCAGTGCGGCAATGGGGCGCGTTGTTTTGCGCGCTTTGTGCGCGATGCCGGTCTCACGAAAAAAGACGCGATCCGGGTGCAGACCCGGGGCGGGGTGATCGAGCCGGTACTCATGCCCGATGGCCGCGTCACGGTCAACATGGGGGCGCCGGTATTTGAGTTGGCGCGCATTCCGTTCGCCCCCGGTCAGGTGGCGGCCCGGCCCTGCGCTGCATGGCAGCAGTGGCCTCTGGCGCTGGCCACGCCGGGCCAGGACACGGTGGTGCAAGTTGCGGTGCTGTCCATGGGCAACCCGCACGCGGTGCAACTGGTGGACGATGTGGCTACGGCGCCGGTCTTGCAGCAAGGCCCCTTGATTGAACACCATCCGTTTTTCCCGAACCGGGTCAATGCCGGCTTCATGCAGGTGCAGAGTCGCCAACGGATTCGCCTGCGGGTGTATGAGCGCGGCGCCGGCGAGACGCTCGCTTGCGGCTCGGGTGCCTGTGCCGCTGTGGTGGCGGGCATCCGGCTCGGGCTGCTTGACCCGCAAGTGGATGTGCAAACCCATGGTGGTGTGCTCACCATTGCCTGGGCCGGTGGCAACGCCCCGGTCATGATGACGGGCCCGGCCACCACGGTTTTCCGCGGTGACATTGACATTCCCAACGACCTTTCCAACGCGTCCTGACCATGCCTAATTCAACCCTGCCCAGCGCCATCAACAACCCGATCACTGAAGACGATATTGCCAATTACCTGGCCAATACGCCTGATTTTTTTGAACGCCATGCCGAGATGCTGGCGGCCGTGCAGCTGACCAGCCCGCACAGCCAGCGCGCCGTGAGCCTGCAGGAGCGTCAGGCCAACATGTTGCGCGACAAGATCAAGATGCTGGAGTTGCGCATCATGGACATGATCCGCAATGTCAATGAGAACATGGTGCTGTCTGACAAGCTGCTGCAGTGGGCGCGTACCTTGTTCTTGAACACCGACCCTGCCGCTTTGCCCGGGCTCATGACCGACGAGTTGGCTGACCTGTTTGCCGTGCCGCAGGTGGGCATCAAGGTCTGGGGCGTGGACGCCGCTTATGCCGACGCGTCTTTTGCCCAAGGGGTAAGCGAAGATGCCAAGGTTTTTGCGAGTTCGTTGACCGAGCCCTTCTGCGGCGTCAACACCGGTCTGGAGGCCATTCATTGGCTGCCAGACCCGAAAGCGGTGGCCTCCCTGGCCATTTTGCCGCTGCGCGCCGGCCCCGTCGGCAGCACGGCACCGGCGTTTGGCCTGCTGGTGCTGGCCTCGCCCGATGCCCAGCGCTTCAACAGCACCATGGGCACCGAATTTTTGGCCCGTGTGGCCGAGCTGGCCAGCGCGGCCTTGTCACCGCTGCGCTAGCCCCATCACGGTTCTGTCATTGCGAGCCCCCCGTGGCAATCCATGCCTTTGCCGATGACCCTTTGACGGGCCCGCCCCAGGACCCGTTGGTGCAGCGCTACCTGGACCATGCGCGTTTTGAGAAGCGCCTGGCCGCGCGCACCGTGGCGCTCTACACGCTGGACCTGGAAAAACTGGCAACCCATGCGGCGCAGGTGGGTGTCCCCTTGACGGCGGTGGAGGCCAGCCATATCCGGCGTTGGGTGGCGCAAATGCACAGTGGCGGGCGCAGTGGCCGCGGCATCGCGCTGATCTTGTCGGGCTGGCGTGGTTTTTATATCTGGCTTGGGCGCGAAGGGCTGGTGGCTGCCAACCCGGTGCTGGATGCGCGCGCGCCCAAGGCCGCCAAACCCCTGCCCAAGGCCTTGAGCGTGGATGCCGCCGTGCAACTGGCGAGCTTCCAGGCCGTGGACGCCGACCCCTGGCTGGAAGCGCGTGACGCGGCCATGGTCGAGCTGCTTTACGGCGGTGGCTTGCGCGTGGCGGAGTTGACCGGACTCGATGTCCAAGCCAGCGCTGCGGCGCGTGGCTGGGTCGATTTGGCCGCCGCTGAGGCCCATGTTCTGGGCAAAGGCAGCAAGCGTCGCATTGTGCCGGTGGGCGCCAAGGCGGTGCAGGCACTCAGAGCCTGGCTGCTGGTGCGCGACCAGGCTTTGCCCGGTGTGCCGGCTGCGGCTGTGGCGGGCGCGTTGCCGC
>JBASJO010000187.1:0-4659 GCA_049655365.1 Rhodoferax sp.
ACCCCCGCCACCAGTCCGAATTGGGTGGCGTTGGCCAGTGCCACGGCATGGTCTTCGTCGCGAAAAGCCATGGCGCACAGCACCGGGCCAAAAATTTCCTGCTGCGCCAGCCGGTGCTCTACCGGCACGTCACGCAGCAAGGTCGGGGCCTGGTAAAAACCGGTCTCGGGCGCTTCATCCACCACACTGCCCTGCGCCACCATGGGGATGTTGTCGGCCTGGGCGTCGCTCAAAAAGTCCCAGACGCGTTGTTGCTGGCTCTGACGGATCAGCGGGCCCAGGTCCAGGTCCATGCTGGCCGGGCCGGCGCGCAAGTGTTCAAACATCGCGCCCAGGCGCTCCAGCAGCGGCTCGTAGATGGCCTGGTCCACCAGCAGGCGCGAACCGGCCGAGCAGGTTTGCCCAGCGTTTTGCACAATGGCGTTGACGATGGCCGGCAAGGCCGCATCCAGGTCGGCATCGGCAAACACGATCTGCGGGCTCTTGCCGCCCAGCTCCAGCGTCACCGGGCAGTGCCGCTGCGCCGCCACCTGCTGGATCAGCGTGCCGACCGAGGGGCTGCCGGTAAAGCTGATGTGGTCGATGCCGGGGTGGCGCGCCAGGGCGTCACCCACCTCGTGGCCGTAGCCGGTGACGATGTTGATCGCCCCGGCCGGGAAACCCACCTCGGCGGCCATTTGCGCCACGCGCAGCAGCGACAGACAGGCGTCTTCGGCCGGTTTGACGACACAGGCGTTGCCCGCTGCCAATGCGCCGCCGATGCTGCGGCCAAAAATCTGCATCGGGTAATTCCAGGGGATCACGTGCCCGGTGACACCGTGCGGTTCGCGCCAGGTCAGCACGCTGTAGCCGTCCAGGTAGGGAATGGTGTCACCATGCAGCTTGTCACAGGCGCCGGCATAAAACTCGAAGTAACGTGCCAGCGCCACCGCGTCGGCGCGCGCCTGGCGGATGGGCTTGCCACAGTCTCGTTGCTCCAGCGCGGTCAGCTCGTCCACACCCTGCGCCACCCGCATAGACAGTCGCATCAGCAAGCGACCGCGTTCGGCCGCCGGGGTCTTGCTCCAGACGGTGTCAAAACACTGGCGCGCGGCGCGCACGGCGTCATCGATGTCTTTGGCGTTGCTGCGCTGGATGTGGTCAAACACCTGGCCATTGGAGGGGTCCAGCATGGGAATGGTCAGACCGGAAGAAGAGACCTGGGAGGCGTTGCCGATGAAGTTGAGTTGCATGGTTTGACTCGGTGCAAAAAGAAAACGGCGTGCGAGCTTCAGTCTTTTTTCTGCTCAACTGTCTTGCCGTTGAGCGTGTTCAGGCTGTTGATCAGATGCGGGATAAACTGCGGCGTGTAGCCCTGGTTGGTGGCCACGGTGTAGGTGTTGTGCACGGCGTCCCCCAGGTAGGACACGGCTTTGGCTTCGCCGGTCATGCGGGCGTAGTAACGCATGTCCTTGTGGGCGTTGCCGATCGAAAAACGGAACATCTGGTCGTTGCCTTCCAGCACATAAGGGCGCAGGCGCTGGAACGCCGTGCTGTTGGCGCCGCCCGAATCGATCACGTCACACAGCACGGCCAGGTCGACCCCGGTCTTGCTGGCGCAGGAAAACGCTTCGGCCAGGATGGCGGCATTGCCCAGCACCACAAACTGGTGCAACAGCTTGGTGGTGTGCCCGGCCCCGACCGCGCCGCAGTAGAAAATGTTTTTGGCAAAGCACGCGAACACCGGGCGCACCCGCTCCAGCACCGCCGAGTCGCCGCCCACCAGCAGGTTGAGTTGGCCCTCCTCGGCATGTTTGGGCGTGCCGGTCAGGGCCGCGTCCAGCAACAGCGCACCCTTGGCCGCAAGGGCGGCCGCCAGCTGGCGCGTGGAGTCGGGCTGGGAGGTGGAGCAGTCCACCACCACGCAACCCGGCCGGATGCCCTCAATCACGCCGTGCCGGCCCAACACCACTTCCTCGACTTCCGGTGAGCCGGTGACACAGATGATCAGGACATCGGCCATGGCGGCGACTTCAGCGGAAGTTGCCAGGCTGCGGGCGCCCGCTGCAGTCAAATCGGCGCAACGCGCCGCGCCCTCTTCCGAGCGCACCAGCAACCCTGTGCCATGGCCCTTGGCCAGCACGTGCCCAGCCATGCCGCGGCCCATCATGCCCAGGCCGATGAAACCGATGTTGAGTGGGCTGGCGTTATTTGTCATGATGTTTCTTTGCTGCATAAATAGAAATCATGTCGGTCGCAAATGCTTCTGTTGCGTCATTGCGATACGCAAGTGAAACAATCCATGACTTCCGGCTGCATGGACTGCCGCGCTGCGCTCGCAGTGACGGTATCGCTGTACATGCTCACAAATAGGCTTTGAGCCAACCCAGACCAGCCGAGGTGCCGCCCGGCTGCGCATTGGCAGGACGGTACTCGCAACCAATCCAGCCGCTGTAACCCAACTCGTCGAGCAGGGCAAACAAATAGGCGTGGTTGATCTCGCCCAGGTCCGGCTCGTGGCGCTGCGGCACGCCGGCCACTTGCAAATGGCCGACTTTGCCGGTGGCCAGGTACTTGCGGATCTTCATGGCCAGGTCGCCCTCGACGATCTGGCAGTGGTACAGGTCCATCTGCACCTTGAGATTGGGTTCGCCGACGTCGGCCAGCACGGCGTGCGCCACGTCCTGGCGGTTCAGGTAAAAGCCGGGAATGTCGCGCGTGTTGATGGGCTCGATCAGCACGTCGATGCCCTGTGGCGCAGCCGCTTGCGCGGCCCAACGCAGGTTATTGAGGTAGGTGGGGTAAAGCGACTCATGCGTGGCGCCAGCAGGCAGCAAGCCGGCCATGACATGAACGCGCGGGCAGTGCAGCGTGGCCGCGTAGTCCAGCGCCTTGCTCATGCCGGCACGAAACTCCTCCTCGCGACCCGGCAGGCAGGCCAGGCCGCGTTCACCCGCCTCCCAGTCGCCCGGCGGGGCATTGAACAGCACCTGCTGCAGGCCATGGGCCTTCAGGCGCGCGGCAATGTCTTGCTTGTCAAACGCGTAGGGAAACAAGTACTCCACGGCCTTGAAGCCGTCTTTGGCGGCGGCCTCGAAACGGTCCAGAAACGCGTGTTCCTGGTAGAGCATGGACAGGTTGGCAGCAAATTTGGGCATAGGGGTCACCATCGGGCGCCGAAGGTTTGGCGCAGTTCGTTGATTTGTAAATCGGCCAGTGGCTCGGGCGCGTCAGCGCTCAGGCACATCAGCCGGGCGGTTTCTTCAAGTTCTTCCAGGGTCGCCATGGCAGCGGCAGGTGAGTCGTGCCAGACGTTGGGGCCCAGGCGCGCCAGCATGACCGCACGAATCGGCGTGCCGGCTTCACCGTAACGGGTGATGGTGTCGGCCACCACTTGAGCGGCTTGCGGGTCGCCGGGGCGGTGGTAGGGGATGAGGGGCACATGGCCGACCTTCATCACAAAATAAGGCGTCAGGGCGGGCAACAACTCGGCTGATTCGGGTTTTTTGGCACGCAGCGTCAATGCCACACAGTGCGTGCTGTGGGTATGGATGACACAGCGCGTCTGCGCATCGAATGCGCGGGAGGCCCGGTAAATCTGGCTGTGCAGCGCGATGGTTTTGCTGGCTTTGTCACCACTGAGCTGCTGGGCCCGGGCATCCAGCCGGGCCAGCCTGGCGGGCACCAAATACCCCAGGCAGGCGTCGGTGGGCGTGATCAAAAAGCCCCCGCCCTCCGAGTCGTCCAGCCGCACGCTGATATTGCCGGCGGTGGCATGCACGTAGCCGCGCTCGAACAGGCTGCGGCCCACACGGCAGATTTCTTCGCGGGCGTCCGATTCAGTCATGTCAGCCTCGTGAACGCTTTGCTGAAAAAGTCATCGGTGCCAAAGTTGCCGGACTTCAGGGTCAGGTGCAGGCCACCGTCGGGCGCGGCTTCACTTTGGGCATGGCACCAGGGCACACCGGGGTCAATTTGTGGACCGATTTTCATTTGTGAAATGCCCAGCGCCTGCACACAGGCACCCGAGGTTTCACCACCGGCCACCACCAATTGGCGCACGCCCAAGTCGACCAGACCGCGCGCAATGGCGGCCAGGGTGTGTTCCACCAAGTCACCTGCGGCCTGCACACCCAGTTGGGCCTGAACCGCCTTCACGGCATCCGGGGTGGCTGAGGAATAAATCAGCACCGGGCCTTGGGGCAACAGGTCTTTGGCCCATGCCAGCGCCTGCGACACGGCAGTTTCACCACCGCCACTGGCCGCCAGCTGCAGCGGGTCGATCGCCAAAGCGGGACGACCCGAAGCAACAAACGCAGCCACCTGCCGATTGGTCGCCAGCGAGCAACTGCCCGACACCACCGCCTGAAAGCCGGTGGCGGGCGGCAAGGCGCTGGCGGTGTTGCTGGGTGCAATGCCAAAGTTGGCCGGCAAGCCGATGGCCACGCCGGAGCCTGCGGTCACCAGTGGCAGGCCTTTAAGCGCCGGGCCGAGGCGCATCAGGTCGTCGTTGGACACCGCATCCACCACCGCCAGGCCGACACCGTCGGCGCGCAACTGGTCAATGCGGCTGCGAATGGCCTCGGGCCCCTGCGCCACCACCGTGTAGTCGATCAGCCCGACCTTGCGGCGGCATTGGGCTTGCAGCACACGCACCAGATTGGCGTCCGTCATGGGGGT
>JBASJO010000188.1:0-4328 GCA_049655365.1 Rhodoferax sp.
TCATGGGTGTGGGCATCGATGAAGCCAGGTGCTGCGACCCGGCCGGCCAAGTCGATCTCCTGCCTGCCGCTGGCGCCAGCCAGGTCGCCAATACGGTCGATGCGATCGCCCCGGATGCCGAGGTCGCCGCTGTAGCGGGCCGCTCCGGTGCCATCGACGATGGTGGCGTTGCGGATCAGCAGGTCGAAAGTTTGAGTCATAAAGCGGATCAGAAAGATAGGAACTCAGAGCAAGGCGCCGCGCGCGGCGATCGGCCAGATCGCCTCGACGCGGTCGCCGCGGATACACACCAGTTCATCGTAGAGGTTGACGGTGGGGTCGCAATGCCCCGGCACCAGCATCAGCGCCTCACCCAGCGCCAGGTAAGAATCCGCCGGGACCTCCAGCACGCCATGGTCGTCGGCGGCCTTCACGTACTTGAGCTCGGGGCGCTGCCAGACCGTGGGCATGCCTGAATCAATGCTGGACGCCTTCAGGCCGGCGTCAAGCACTGCGCGGGTGGGCTGGGTGCGGCTCAGCACGGCGCTGCGAACAAACAGCGCATGCTCAAAGCGCACGTCCTGGGCTCCCGGCTGGTTGTCGCCATAGTCGCGATCCATGAAGATGTAGGAGCCCGCCTGAATCTCGTTGAAGACGCCGGAGTCGCGCTCCAGCAGGAAGGTGCCGGTGCCCGCGCCGGTGATGCGTTCGACCTGCAGGCCGTCGGCCTCGATCAGTGAGCGGCTGAGCCGGGCCGCATCACACGCCTGAGCAATCGCCTGCTCCCGCTCCAGCGCTGTGCGTTTGTGCTGCGCCGGACCGTGGTAGCACTGCAGGCCGGCAAAGCGCAAGGGCGGACGGTCGGCAATCAGCCGCGCCAGGCGGGCGGCGTCCGCGCCGGGCGCGACGCCACAGCGGCGTCCACCCACATCGATCTCGACATAGACATCGATGGCCACGCCCTGACTGCGCGCCACGTCGGCCAGCGCCAGCACCTGCAGCGGGTCGTCCACCAGCACCCCCATGCGCGCGCGCCGGGCCAGGTCGGCCAGGTGCATCAACTTGGCAGTGCCCACCACCTGATTGGTGACCAGCACGTCGTTGATGCCAGCCTCGACAAACACCGCGGCTTCGCTGACTTTTTGACAGCAAATGCCGATGGCACCCAGCGCGATCTGACGGCGCGCAATGTCCGGGCATTTATGGCTCTTGGCATGGGCGCGCAGTCGCACCGGATGGCCCTTGAGCGCCTCCACCATGCGCTGCAAATTACGCTCGAAGGCATCGAGGTCGAGCACCAACGCGGGCGTGTCGATGGCGCTGACAGGATCGGCGGGATGGGCGGCTTTCCAGGGAGTCATGGTGGGGGTACCTTGGTAAGAGAATCAAAAAAACAGGCCAATGCTCATGCGCCCAGGCCCAGCGGCCCGGCCGCTCCGGCGGCGCCACTCATGAGCAGGCGGCGGACATCGGCGGCGTAAACCACCTCGGAGTCGTCCTGCGGGCGGTAGCCCAGTTGGTGCCGCGCCGAGCCCAGCGACCAGAAGGCGCGGGTGTTGTCGGAGATGCCGTAGGCAACGACCCAGGGCACGGCGCCGTCGGCCACGATGGCCTGGGCTTCCACGGCACAGCGCACCAGCGCCGCGCAATCACGGTCGCTGAGCCAGGCACCCAGCGCGCGCTTGAAGGCGGCAAGCCCCGAGGGGCGCGGCAGCGAGGACGCGACTGCCGGGGCGCCGGGCTCGTAGCGCGCCGCCTGGATCGGGTAAGGCGAGCCAATACGCAGCATCACCACCTCCAGCTGGCGCCCGAAGCTGCCGCAGGCGTAGGGGTGGCCCAGCAACTCGTAGGAGGCCTTGGCCCAACCGTAAAAATTGTCGGCCAGCGGCAGGTCGCCGGGATAAACCATGTCACGCTGGCGCTGGTGCACCTGCGTGTGTTCGTACCAGTCGGCGGCATGGTTGGACGACACCATCACCACACGCCGCACGCCGGCCTGCAGCGCGGCGCGGTAGACCCGCTGTGCTACCCGAATGTTGGCAAACTCGGCCTCAAAACGCTCGATCTGGGGCGGCTGGGCGCTGTAGACATCGATGGCACCCGAGGGGATATAGGCGCTGTGCACCACCACGTCGACGTCTGCAAACAGCGCCTCCAGTTCCGCATCGCCGGTCTCCAGCAGGTTGAGCGCCTGAAAGCGTGCACCCGGCGGCAACCACACCGGCGCACGAAGGTCGACCAGCAGCAACTCATGGCGGCCTGAGAGTCCGGGCAGGGCCAGCGTCCCGACATGACCGGCCGCGCCGGTGACCAGCAGCTTCATGGCAAGTCTCCCGCGGCTGCCAGCCCCTGGCGAATCCAGTCGAGGCGATTGAGCGGCATCATGGCGTAATGGTAGAACTCGATGCCATCGGCACCCGCCTGCACCGCATGCCTGATTTTCTGCCGCAGGTTGGCCTCGTTCCGGCAATCCGGCAGCAGCGGCCTGAGGGCCACCGACAGGCGGGCCTGTGGTCCGAGCGCCTCGCGGTAGCGTGCCAGCACCGCTGCCAGGCGCTCGGGTGTGTCCTGGTAACCCAGCACGCAGACTTCGTCGGCCACGGCCGCGATGGCGATGGGGTCAATGCCCAGACGACGCGAGGCCGACAGCACGTCGTCGTCCGCCACCACACCATGCATGACATGGGCCATGGTGCCGGCATGGTCGACAAAAGTCAGCGGCACGCCGCTGGGAGCAATGGCCTGGCGCACCTCGGCCACCAGGCTGGTCACGGTGGCGCATCGGACCGCCACATACTGCGTCAGGGCGTCGCGCGCCGTCTCGGCCAGCAGCACCTGACCCGGCAGCACCGTGCCGTCCCAGACCGGCTGCAGCGCGGCGCGCATGGCCGCCGCCAGCGCGGCCACATCGACCCCGGCCTCGGTGGCCGCGCTGCGGCAGTGCGTGCAAAAACACAGCGACATCAGGGCGCGCGCCTCCAGAGGCAGCGGGATCAGGTAGCGCTCATGGTGCTCTCCGTGCTCCAGCGGGCGGTAATGCAGGCTCTCGGCCAGCAGGCGCTGCACCGGGCGGCGCACGACATCGACCGCCAGCTCGCAACAGTAACTGCGTACCCGCGGATGGGCCGGGCACAGATCCGTGAGGTAGGGGTCGCCGTAAACATTGCGCGTGGCGCAGTCGGGGTGCGCCGTGGCGAGCACCGAATTGTGGGTGAAGATGGTCCAGGCCGTCACGGCCATGCCGCGCGCCTGCGCCCGCTGGCACAGGTCGGCAAGCACGTCAGCACCTTCGGCGGCCAGCGCCTGGCGCGGCACCAGGCCGCTGGCGTAGTGCGAGGGATCAACGGGAAACCAGGTGACGTCGCCCTCGTTGCGAAAGACATGGCGCCTGGGGTTGTGCGGAAACACGTCCCGGGCGTCGTGGTAACTGGCCGAGAAGCTCACACTGTCGAGCCCGCCGCGTTGCTGCAGGTTGTCGAGCACGGCCGCATGGCCCTCATCGAGGAGGTCAGTGCCGAAGATGAATGCGGACGCGCGCATGGGGTTTCTCCTCAGTACCAGAGGGCCTTGTCGACCAGATTGCGCAGCGGCAGGCCGGCTTCGAAGCGGCGCGCGTTGTCGCACAGGACTTCAAGGCGGCGTTGGGGAATGTAGGGACCGACCACGGCCACGTGGGGCGTGAGCAGCGCGCGCGGCTCGCGCCACAGCGGGTGCGCCGGCGGCAGCGGCTCGATCTCGAACACGTCCAGCGCCGCGCCGCCCAGGCGCTTGTGCTGCAAGGCCGCAAGCAGCGCATCGAGCTTGACCGTGGCGCCGCGGCCGATATTGACCAGCAAGGCATGTGGGCGCATCAGCGCCAACCGGCGCGCATCGATCAGACCCTCGCTCTCGGGCGTGTGCGGCAGCGTCAGTACGACGGCGTCCACCTCGGGCAGCAGGCTGTCCAGCGCCGCTGGCGGGTGCATGCCGACAAACCCTTCGGGGCAGACCGTGCAACGCGGATCGACACCCAGCAGCCTGACGCCAAAGGTCTGCAGCTGGCGGCCGATCTCGGCGCCGATGCCGCCGACACCGACCACCAGCACCGTGCTCTCGGGCAGGTGCAGGATGTCGCTGTCGGCCAGATGGCGCGTCCAGTCGCCAGCGGGCTGCTGGCGCATGTAGGTGTGCAGGTTGCGCGCCATCGCCAGCAGCATGGCCACCGCGTGCATGGCGACGTGGTCGTTGTAGATGCCGCGGAAGTTGGTCACCTGCACCGGGTGCGACACCAGCTCCGGGAAAAAATAGCCCGTCGGCGGCGCCGCTTGCGGCGCCTGCAGCCACTGCAGCGCGTCGGCACAGGCCAACAG
>JBASJO010000189.1:0-4400 GCA_049655365.1 Rhodoferax sp.
CCCGAAGGACCTGGCAAACAACCGATTTTCTGGAGGCAATTTACCGTCGTAAATGCGCTTCAAATATCACAAAAGTTGGTCGGCAGATGGACTCTGGCGAAGGCTCAGTTCAGATCCAATTTGCGCACGGTCAAACCGCCACTGCCAGCCTACCAAATCGCCGCTTCAGCGCCATGCAGGATGTACCAGTTCAACTGCTGTTTCGAGCCGATCAGGTGGGGCTTGATCGCGCAATCGTAAGGTTGTCAAAAGATGCCCAGCTACGCATTGGTGCAAAGTGCCGACGGATCGAAGCATCCTGGCATGACCCTTTCGGCTATGAGATGTCCGAGCGAATCTACCAAGCAACCAAAGCACAAAATTGGATCGCTGCGCGTTGCCGGGTCGTGGTCAATGGCACAGGGAAGCCGAAAGGACTCTTGATCGAGGCGATTGACGCGTGACCTTGAGATCAGCCAACATGGAGAATTTTTTCACTTCAGCATTGAGATAGATAGCCGTCCGCTTACTCTTTGAGTCGAGGGTGTTGGCGCCGCACCCCCATGTGCCGGGCTTCGACTGACCCATGCACCAGCCTTGCGAACCGTTGCCCGCATTGGGATTGCAAGGACTAAGCCTGGATCAGTCCATCGGCGGCCCCCCCTGGATCAATTCTCGACTCGCCGCAACATCTGTTGAACACAAAGACTGTAGGTCTCCAGAATAGGGATGCCAAATCCCGCGTCAATTGCACCTATTTGTGGCACAACACGAAAGCCGGGAAAACCATGAAAAAAGCCGCCAAGGTTGCGCATGCTGGAAGCAGAGGCGTGGCGGCTATGTTGGTTGGATTCTAGCGCCGATGTTTAACTGGTACGTCAATGTTGCCGGAATCTACGACATACCGCGTATTTGCCAAGCCGGTGAGGGCATCGTAGTAGGCGAGGTAGGTTAGTCACTCCTGTTTTACAAGGTGATCAATAGCAAACGAGATGTCCCACATCCAGTTCGCTCAACACTGAACTACGTGAGTTGGAAGTTGCGCAAGGTGGTGGCTGCTGACCTGAAAACCATCCATGCCGTCAGCCACCGCTGACGAAGCCAAAACCCGATTGCAGAGCTCGACGACAAGTGGGGCGCTGACTACCCGACCATCGTTAAATCCTGGCGCAGCAACTGGGCGCGCATTACGCCCTTCTTTGATTACCCGCCAGACATCTGCACAGCAATTTGCACCACCAACGCCATTGTGTCGGTGAACATGAGTTTGCGCAAGATCACCAAAAACCGGAGTTTGTTTGGAGCAAGAACGCCACAACACGGTGCGCAGCCGACATGGCGGACTTCAACGTGCCGAAGCAGCCGTTCAGATTGCGGTTTCGACTTCCTTGAGCTGGCGGGCTCCAGTGTAGCGGGAGCCGACGACCACGAACGGCGGGTTCCGGGAAGTTCGCTTGTAATTGTTTGGCTTGCTTTCGAAATATTAAATATTGATCACGCCGTCAAGATATTGAATGCACATTCCTGAAACAAAAACTCTTTGGGACTCTACGCGGCAATTTAGGAGCCCCGTTCGGGTTGAAACCTGCATGGCAATTAGCTCTGACTTTCCCAACCGTTGCGCCCAAAAAGGCGCGAGACCGGAATGAATTGACCCCGTTACAGGGTCCTCTTCGCCGCCGTTAGCTGGCCAAAAATAGCGGGACACGAAATCATGAGTCTCTCCCGGTGCAGTAACCACCACGTCATAAGGAGCTAACGCCTTCAAGGCTTGCGAGTTAGGAACAATGCTTCGTATCTGCTGTTCATTTTCGTAAACCGCGAAGTATGCTTGCCTGTTTCTAAGAACTTCTTTCGGTTTGATTGAGAGACCATCAAGCAGGTCAGGTGGAACAGTGTCAATTTCGGAAGGTTCTTGTTTGGGAAAACTCATCTCCATCAAGCCCCCATCTCCTAATGACACAGTTATTGCCCCCACAGCCTTCGCCCAAAAAGTAATTTGAGACTTTTCCTTATGCCGGTTAAACAAAACAAAGGCACTGGCTAGCGTGGCATGGCCACAAAAATCGACTTCCTTTATTGGCGAAAACCAGCGGATTAAAAATCTTTCATCATCACGAACTAAGAACGCAGTCTCTGACAGATTGTTTTCAATGGCAATCGACTGCATGACAGATTCAGGCAACCATCGATCCAACAAAATAACCGCTGCCGCATTGCCCTTGAATAACTCAGATGTAAATGCATCAACGAAATTGACTGAGAGTTTCATAGGTGTGTGTTTGTCGGTGAGCATTAACTATGCCGGGAAATCGGCAACAATCTTTTCCATTCTATCGAGGGCGAACGCCCGGCAACAACATCGGAGCTTTCTTCTTCGGTGGTTGCGTGGAGGGTTTCGGGTTTGAATGGCTATGTGTCGCCAGCGGTTTTATCGCGCTGCGCGCCTTCATCTGTTCCCAAGCCTTCGCATCATTGGTGCCGCAACTCTCCCAGCATTGTTTCATGACTGACGGTCACGAACGTCAGGTTCCTAAAAGTCCACTTGCAGTTGCCCGGCTTGGACTTTTCGTGACCCAAAGCAACCACCGCGACTTTACATTGAGCCGTTGTCGTGCCGACCACCTTGGCCGGATCAGCGCAAACCTCCAGGCGTGCCCTCTAAGTCAAACTGATGCCAGGTGCGCCGAAGTTGGGTGTCGGAGCTAAACCCCGCGATCTCGGCGGCTTGGCTCACATTGCTTCCAGACTGTAGTGCGGCCTGTGCTGTGGCTAGGCGGATACGTCGCAGGTATTGCAGCGGCGCGATGTCTGCGTGCTCGATAAACAAGCGCGTCAGGTTACGCGGTGAGGTGTGGGCCACTTCAGCCATGCGAGGCACATTCCATTCATCTTGAGGGACCAGGCTGACCGCGTCTTGCACCCGGTGCACTGCCGGATGCAGATGGTTGCGATAGGCAAGAAAGGGCGAAAACTCGGGGTCGTTCGGCCCCCGCCGCAAGGCCACCACCATGGATTGCGCCACCTGCGCAGCCAGGGGCGCGCCACAGACGGCGCTGATACGGTGCAAAAACAGGTCGATGCCAGTGGTAACTCCGGCGCTGCTGAACACGGCGCCATCCTCTACAAATACACGGTTTGCGATCACATCGCAGCGCGGCTCGGTGCGTGCCAACTCGTCCAGATGTTGGTGGTGGGTGGTGGCGCGTCGTTCGGCCAACAGACCGGCGTGGGCCGCGATGACGGAGCCCGCACAGACAGTGAGTAACTCAAGGTGCCCCGCATGCAGGCGCAGGTCGCGCAGCCAGTGCAGCAGATGCTGCGCCTCAGGTGTTTGGACATCCACGGCATCACCTGGCTGGCCCACTACCACCACCCAGCTGTTCCGCAGTGATGCATGCGCCGGTAGCGGCTCCACCCCCGTCAATTGCACGCCAACTGAGCTGACCACTTCGGCACGCGGACCCACAAAACGCAAATTGAAGTGCGCAGGCAGGCCCTGCGCAACCAAATGTCGGTTGGCAATGCGCAAGGCTTCCGCTGGCCCGGCCCAGTCAAGGATCAGGCTGGCGGGCAGGAGTACAAATAAGACGTCGATCAAACCATGGTCACCGCACGTTGCAGCGCCTGCTCGACCGTGCACAGGGTAGCGAAACGATCAATCAGTACGGTGGTGGTGCGGGCCTTGATGTCGGTAGCGCTCAAGGGCTTCCCGTCAGGCTGCACCATGTCATATGTCAGGGTCGCGTCCACCACATAGTCCACCTTCCATCCCAAGTCGGAGGCGTGGCGCGTCGTGGTTTCGCAGCACTGCTCGGTGCGGATGCCACTCACGATGATGCGGCCAATGCCATGTTCAGTGAGCCACACGTCGAGTCCTGTCCCTACCAAAGCGCTGTGACGGTGTTTGACAAAGGTAGCCGCCGGGGTGAAGGGCGCCAAACCGTGGAGCGGCACCACATGGCCTGAGGCTGGAGCAAAGGGGTTGTCCGGCGTGTCAGTGCCATCGGTGTGAAACACCCGCAGCACCGGCACATCCCGCGCTACACAGCCCTCAATCAAGGCATTTTGCGCGCCTAGGTAAGCAGGCATGTCGCGCTCTGTGGAGTACGGGCGGTGGCGAAAAGACTCTTGTACATCAATCACAATCAGACATGTTTTCATTATCATTCATCCTTTATGGTGATGTTTTAAAGCCTTTATTTTGTTAACTAAATATAGCTTAGTCCACACTGACAAGGACAACTTTAGATCAAATTAGGACATATATTGCAATATCCCTTGTGGCACGACTACGGGGCAGTGCTTGAAGAAGACTGGCGAGGTAGTCAGCGAATGCTCTGGCCCCTTCCTTGGGTGACCACCGCACGTCGGGCACTCAACGGCAGAAACCTACTGCTGAGTCTGGCTGTCTCTTAGGC
>JBASJO010000190.1:0-5794 GCA_049655365.1 Rhodoferax sp.
ACGCCAGCGTGCAGGCCGAAATGCAGCGCCTGCTCGAAGGTGCGCGTGCCGACCTGAAACAGCGCGGCATCAAGGACGCCGACAAAGTGAGCATTCCCGAGGACGTGTTCCGTCCCCAGGCTGAGCGCCGTGTGCGCCTGGGCCTGGTGGTGGCTGAGCTGGTGCGTGCAAATAATCTGCAGGCCACCATGGACCAGATCAAGGCCCACATTCAGGAGCTGGCAGCCAGCTACGAAAAACCCAGCGAGGTGGAGCGCTGGTATTTTGGCGACAACAACCGCCTGGCCGAAGTGGAAGCTATTGTTCTGGAAAACAACGTGACCGATTTTGTGATGTCCAAAGCCAAGGTCAGCGAGAAGGCGGTCAGCTTCGATGAGTTGATGGCACAAAACTGATTTTTTGACGTTTTGAGGGTGGGTATGGGGCTTGTGCCGGGCTTTAAGTCCGGCATTCAAGCCCCATTTGCTTGCAGGTCATGTTTTTTTAGCTACAGTAGTAGCAAATTTTTGGAGTCATGATGAAGTTTGAAATGAGTGCAATGGATACACAGGGTCTGGGCATGGTGCCCATGGTGATTGAGCAATCGGGCCGCGGTGAGCGCTCTTACGACATCTATTCCCGTTTGCTCAAGGAGCGCGTGATTTTCCTGGTGGGCCCGGTCAATGATTACGTGGCCAACCTGGTGGTGGCGCAGTTGTTGTTTCTGGAAAGTGAAAACCCTGACAAGGACATTTCGTTCTACATCAACTCCCCCGGCGGTTCAGTCAGCGCCGGCATGGCGATTTACGACACCATGAATTTCATCAAGCCACAGGTTTCCACGCTGTGCACCGGCATGGCTGCCAGCATGGGTGCTTTCCTGTTGGCTGCTGGTGAAAAGGGCAAGCGCTTTTCGCTGCCCAACGCCAAAATCATGATCCACCAGCCCTCGGGCGGTAGCCAGGGCCAGGCCACAGAAATCGAAATTGCGGCGCGTGAAATTTTGAAGACGCGCGAGCAGCTCAACAAAATTTTGGCTGAGCGCACGGGTCAGTCGCTGGAGCGCATTGCGCGTGACACCGAGCGTGACTACTACATGACGGCGCAGGAAACCCAGGAATATGGTCTGATTGACCAGGTTATCACCAAGAGGGCATAAGGTCATGGCCAAAGGCTCTTCCGGAGAGAAAACCCTGTACTGCTCGTTTTGCGGCAAGAGCCAGCACGAGGTCAAGAAACTGATTGCGGGTCCGTCGGTGTTTGTCTGCGACGAATGCATCGAACTGTGCAATGAAATCATTCGTGATGAATTGCCAGCGACCACCGAGACGCCGGAAAAATCCAATTTGCCGACGCCGGCAGAAATCAAAGCCAACCTCGATAACTATGTGATCGGCCAGGAAGCCGCCAAACGTATCTTGGCAGTGGCGGTGTATAACCATTACAAGCGGCTGCGGCACCAGGAAAAATCCACCAAAGACGACGTCGAGTTGTCCAAAAGCAATATTTTGCTGATTGGCCCGACCGGCTCCGGCAAGACGCTGTTGGCCCAAACGCTGGCACGCATGCTCGACGTGCCCTTTGTGATGGCGGACGCCACCACGCTCACCGAAGCGGGTTATGTGGGCGAAGACGTTGAAAACATCGTGCTCAAATTGCTGCAAAGCTGCAACTACGAGGTTGAGCGGGCGCAGCGCGGCATTGTCTACATCGACGAGATCGACAAGATTTCGCGCAAGTCCGACAACCCGTCCATCACCCGTGATGTATCGGGTGAAGGCGTGCAGCAGGCGCTGCTCAAGCTGATCGAAGGCACCATGGCCAGTGTGCCGCCGCAAGGCGGGCGCAAGCACCCGAACCAGGACTTTGTTCAGGTCAATACCACCAACATCCTGTTCATTTGCGGTGGCGCGTTCTCGGGTCTGGAAAAAGTCATTGACAACCGCACCGAGTCCTCCGGCATCGGGTTTGGCGCAGCGGTCAAGAGCAAGCAAAACCGCAACTTGACCGAGGTGTTCAAGGAAGTTGAACCCGAGGACTTGATCAAGTTCGGCTTGATTCCTGAGTTGGTGGGTCGCATGCCGGTGGTGGCCACCCTGGGCGAACTCAGTGAAGAGACGCTGGTGCAAATTCTGACCGAGCCGAAAAATGCATTGGTGAAACAGTACAGCAAACTGCTCGCCATGGAAGGCGTCGAGCTTGAAATTCGCCCGAGCGCGCTGAAAGCCATTGCCAAAAAGGCGCTGGCCCGTAAAACCGGTGCCCGCGGTTTACGTTCGATCCTTGAATTGGCGCTGATCGACACCATGTTCGATCTACCCAATGTCTCCAACGTCGAAAAAGTTGTGCTGGACGAGTCCACGATCGAGGAAAACAAGGCGCCTTTGCTGGTTTACCGTGAAGTCGCCAAGCAAGCCTGATGTAATTTCATACCGGTAACAGAAGGATTTTTATGTCTGGCCATCCAAATTTGCCTGCCATCCCTGTGGATCTGCCCTTGTTGCCTTTGCGTGATGTGGTCGTTTTTCCGCATATGGTGATCCCGCTTTTTGTCGGGCGCCCCAAGAGCATCAAGGCGCTTGAGGCCGCCATGGGCGCCGAGCGCCGCATCATGTTGGTGGCCCAAAAAGCGGCTGCCAAAGATGATCCGGTGGTCTCGGACATGTTTGACATGGGTTGCATTTCCACCATATTGCAAATGCTCAAATTGCCCGACGGCACCGTCAAGGTGCTGGTGGAAGGCCAGCAGCGCGCCGTGGTGAACCACATTGAAGACGGTGAAATGCATTTCACCGCCACTGTGACGCCGGTGGAGTTGCCGGCCGAGCCCGAGGCCAAGACCAAGGCCCAAATCAGCGAGATTGAAGCCCTGCGCCGCGCCGTGATGCAGCAGTTTGACCAGTACGTCAAGCTCAACAAAAAGATTCCGCCTGAAATCCTGACTTCGATCTCAAGCATTGATGATCCGGGTCGCCTGGCCGATACCATTGCTGCACATTTGCCGCTGAAGCTGGAGAGCAAACAGGCTGTGCTCGACCTCGCCAGCGTGCGTGATCGTCTGGAAAACCTCTTTGCGCAAATTGACCGTGAGGTCGACATTCTCAACGTCGACAAGAAAATCCGTGGTCGCGTCAAGCGGCAAATGGAAAAGAACCAGCGTGATTTTTATTTGAACGAACAGGTCAAGGCCATTCAGAAAGAGCTGGGCGAGGGCGAAGACGGCGCTGACATCGACGAGATCGAGAAGAAGATCAAGGCCGCCAAGATGCCCAGGGACGCCCTGAAAAAGGCGCAAGGCGAACTCAAGAAACTCAAGCTGATGTCGCCCATGTCGGCTGAGGCCACGGTGATCCGCAACTACATCGACGTGCTCACCGGTCTGCCCTGGGCTGGCAAGACCAAGATCAAACACAACCTGGCCAACGCTGAAACGGTGCTCAATGAAGACCATTACGGCCTGGACAAGGTGAAAGACCGCATCCTGGAATACCTCGCGGTGCAGCAGCGCGTGGACAAGGTCAAGGCGCCGATTCTTTGCCTGGTCGGACCGCCTGGCGTGGGCAAGACCTCACTGGGGCAGTCGATCGCCAAGGCCACCGGGCGCAAGTACGTGCGCATGGCGCTGGGCGGCATGCGCGACGAGGCCGAAATTCGCGGGCACCGCCGCACCTACATCGGCGCCATGCCGGGCAAGGTGCTGCAAAGCCTGAGCAAGGTCGGCACGCGCAATCCCTTGTTCCTGCTCGACGAAATCGACAAGTTGGGCACTGACTTCCGTGGTGACCCGTCCAGCGCTTTGCTCGAAGTGCTCGACCCCGAGCAAAACCACAAGTTTGCCGATCATTACGTTGAGGTCGACTTTGATCTGAGCGATGTCATGTTTGTGGCCACCTCCAACTCCATGAACATTCCGCCAGCGCTGCTGGACCGGATGGAAGTGATTCGTTTGTCGGGCTACACCGAAGACGAGAAAACCAACATTGCCCTGCGCTACCTGTTGCCCAAGCAACTGGGTAATAACGGGGTCAAGGAAGCCGAACTCCAGGTCACCGAAGATGCGGTGCGCGATATCGTGCGCTACTACACCCGCGAGGCGGGTGTGCGCTCGCTGGAGCGGGAGATTTCCAAAATCTGCCGCAAGGTGGTCAAGGGTCTGCAACTCAAGCAAATGACCGCGCAGGTGGTCGTTTCTGCAGCCAATTTGAGCGAATTTTTGGGGGTGCGTAAATTTGATTACGGCCGCGCCGAAAAGATGAACCAGGTGGGACAGGTGGTAGGTCTGGCCTGGACCGAGGTGGGGGGCGATTTGCTCACCATCGAGGCGGCCATGGTGCCTGGCAAGGGCGTCATTACCCGCACGGGTTCGCTGGGTGATGTGATGAAGGAGTCGGTGGAAGCAGCCCGCACCGTGGTGCGCAGCCGTTCGCACCGGCTCGGTATCAAGGATGAATTTTTCGAGAAGAAGGATATTCACATTCACGTGCCAGACGGTGCCACACCCAAAGACGGTCCCAGTGCCGGGGCCGCCATGACCACCGCGTTTGTGTCGGCCATGACCGGCATCCCGGTGCGTTGCGGTGTCGCCATGACCGGTGAAATCACGCTGCGCGGTGAAGTCACTGCCATTGGTGGCCTGAAGGAAAAGTTGCTTGCGGCACTGCGCGGCGGTATCAAGACCGTGTTGATTCCCGAAGACAACGCCAAAGATCTGCAGGAAATTCCTGAAAACGTGAAGAACGGGCTGGAAATCGTGCCGGTGCGGTGGATCGACAAGGTGCTTGAAATTGCGCTGGAACGCATGCCAACGGCCTTGCCCGAAGACGCTACCGCCGGCGCGGCGACGGCAGAAATTGGCTTGACGGCACCGGTCGCGGCAGAGGCGGTAAAACATTGAGAAAAATGATCGCCCTAGAGGTAAATGGCTGAAAATTACCCTATAATTTAGGGCTTGTAACGCGGGATTAGCTCAGTTGGTAGAGCGATACCTTGCCAAGGTATAGGTCGAGAGTTCGAGTCTCTTTTCCCGCTCCAGTTTTTTAAAAAGGGAAGCACTGCTTCCCTTTTTTTGCAAAGACATCGGCGCGATAGCAAATCGGTTATGCAACGGATTGCAAATCCGTCTAGCCCAGTTCGACTCTGGGTCGCGCCTCCAGTTATTTTGTTGTCAATCAAGCCTCGTAATTTTTATTGACGAGGCTTTTTTGTTTGACAATAAGCCTGTTGCCCGAGTGGTGGAATGGTTTACACAGCAGACTTAAAATCTGTCCCCCGTAAGGGGTTGCCGGTTCGAGTCCGGCCTCGGGCACCATCCATGCGTCACATCGCCTGACAGCCAGTAGCTCATCCGGATAGAGCACGAACCTTCTAAGTTCGGGGTAGGGGGTTCGAGTCCCTCCTGGCTGGCCAAAAAAAAAGCAGGCTCTTTAGCCTGCTTTTTCACTTCACGCCCCTGCCGGGGCAGCCTGGCTGGCTCAGCTTTCCACCACGGCCACGGCCGTCTGGCTGACACCGCAATCCACATACGAAATCTGACCGGTCATGCCCGAAGCCAGGTCGCTGAGCAGGAATGCCGCCACGTTGCCGACTTCGTCGATGGTCACGTTGCGCTTGAGCGGGGATGCCGCTGCCGAGATGCCCAGCAGCTTGCCAAAGTCCTTGATACCGCTGGCCGCCAGCGTCTTGACGGCACCGGCGCTCAGGCCATTGACACGAATGCCTTTGGCGCCGACCGCATCGGCCAGGTAGCGCACCGACGATTCGAGCGACGCCTTGGCCAGGCCCATGGTGTTGTAGCTCGGCACCACGCGCACGCCAC
>JBASJO010000191.1:0-3596 GCA_049655365.1 Rhodoferax sp.
CACTCGGCTCAAAAATGGCCATGCTCACGGCGCCAGATGCAGCCCCCGTCAAGGTGGACAAGGCCACTGGCGCCAACGCCTACACGGTGGCTGATGTCGTGAGCAAATCAGTCCAGCTCAAGGACAAGCCGGTCAAGGTCAATGGCCAGGTGGTGAAATACAACGCCGGCATCATGGGCAAGAACTGGGTTCATCTGCGCGACGGTTCCGGCACCTCCGCCAAAAATGACAACGACATTCTGGTGACCACCGCGGCGTCTGCCAAAGTAGGTGACCTTGTGACCGCGTCGGGTGTGGTGCGCAACGACAAGGACTTCGGTGCGGGCTACAGCTACAAGGTGCTGATTGAAGAAGCCACCCTGGCCCCCCTCAAGAAATAGGCACCCCATGTTGGAAAGTTGCGCACTGCTGGCACCTCTGCTGTTGCGCAAGGGCTGGTTTTTAACGACTGCCGAGAGTTGCACCGGTGGCCTGATCGCCGCCACTTGCACTGAGTTGGCGGGATCAAGCCACTGGTTTGAGCGCGGCTTTGTCACCTATTCCAACGCCGCCAAATGTGAATTGCTCGGCGTCGATGCGGCGCTGATCGAGCGCCATGGGGCGGTCAGCGAAGCCGTTGCGCGGGCCATGGCGGTGGGTGCGCTGGTCCATTCACACGCGCAGACGGCCATCGCCGTGACCGGCGTGGCGGGACCCTCAGGGGGCAGCACAGAAAAGCCGGTGGGCACCGTGTGGCTGGCCTGGGCGACACCTTCGGGCGTGATCAGCGAACTGAAGCACTTCGACGGCGACCGCTCGGCGGTGCGACAAGCCACGGTGCAGCAGGCCCTGAGCCGGCTCATCGAACTCCTCCAGACGGAAAACCCATCATGAAGCTGTTGATTGTTGAAGATGACCTGATGATGGGCGCGGGTCTGCAGGCCGCCCTCAAAAACGCCGGGTTCGACGCCCATTGGGTCACCGATGGTCAGGCCGCGTTTGAGTTGCTGACCCAGTCTTTTTTCCGCATCGCGGTGCTCGACATCAGCCTGCCTGGCCTGGACGGGATGGCCTTGCTGAAAAAACTCCGGGCCAGCGGCAGCTCCATGCCGGTGCTGATGCTGACGGCCCGCGACACCACGCGCGACAAGGTGATGTGCTTTGAGGCCGGTGCCGACGACTTCCTGGTCAAAACCACTGACATGGAAGAGCTGATTGCGCGCCTGCGCGCTCTGGTGCGCCGGGCCGGCTACGTGGGGCGCCTTTGTGTCGGCAATCTGACGCTCGATTCGGACACCCTCGTGGTCACAAAAGAGGGCAAGTTGCTTGGCCTCTCGAACCGCGAGTTCGAACTGCTGCGGGTGCTGATGGAGGGGGCCGGACAAGTCATTTCGCGCAGCCGCCTGGAAGAGTCCGTGTTCGGCGCCAACCGCACCAGTGACAGCAACGTGCTTGAAGTTCACATTCACAATCTGCGGCAAAAAATTGGCGACAGCAGCCTCAAGACGGTGCGCGGGGTAGGCTACTCACTGCTCAAGCCATGACCATGGGTGGTCGCTCCCACGTCACCCTCAGCCACCGCCTGCTGGTGGCGCTGGGGGTGGTCAGCTTTCTGTTTTGGGCGGTCATGAGCGTGCTGTCGACGCGGGACAACATCCGCCAGGTCAACGAGCTCTACGACGTGCATCTGGCGCATACCGCCAAAGCTTTTTTGCAAATGATGGATCCGGACGACGACGAAGAGTTTCTGCCGACCACGCTGTCATCGGCAGCGATCGACGAGTTGTTCAACAGCTGGCCGGAGTTGCCCAATCGCGAAACCATTTTCAGGAATCGCACCACACCGGACGAGCGCCAAGGCAGTGCGCAGCAACCCGCGCTGACACCGCCGGGCGGCCGGCCACCGGGCTCCAAAAAAATGCGCTACGGCAGCAGCCTGCGTTACCAACTTTGGCGTGACGACGGCACGCTGCTGTTTCGCTCGGACAACGCGCCTCTGGCGAGCATGACCTCGGACATGGGGTTTTCCGACAATCAGGACGCGCAAGGCAAAGGCTGGCGCAATTACCATGTTCACGACAGCGCCCACCGGGTGCACATCATCGTGTCGGAACCCCATGAGTTTCGGGCGCAGTTGGTGCGCAACATGGTTATCGACGCGGCCACGCCGCTGGCACTCGGGCTGCCGGTGCTCTTTCTGTTGCTGTGGTTTTCCATTCGCAAGGGACTGCATCCGCTGGCCACGCTGAGCGCAGAAATCACCAAAAGACAACCCGACAACCTGACGCTGATTGATGCCAAAAGTGTCCCCGACGAAGTGCAGCCCCTGGTCACGGCGCTGAATGAATTGCTCACGCGCATGGAACAGACGCTGGAGGATGAACGCCGCTTCACCGACGACGCAGCACACCAGCTGCGCACGCCGCTGGCGGCCATTCAGGCCCAGCTCTACAGCGCCCGCCATAGCGCGGTCGAGGCACCCCAGCAGCAGGCCCTTGCGCAAATGCAACAGAGCGTGGAGCGCGGCATTCGCCTGGTCAATCAGTTGCTGACGCTGGCGCGGCTCGACCCCAAACACGCGCGCCCGGAATTTCAGGGCCTGCACCTCGACCGGATCGCCGAGACCATTTGCGCCGAGCTGGCGCCGCTGGCCTTGCAGCGCGATCAAAGCCTCGAATTGATAGCCCAGCCCGACCTGCCCCTGGTCAGCGGCAATGCCGACATGCTGGCCATGCTGCTCTCCAACCTGGTGGACAACGCCATTCACTACACGCCTCGCGGTGGCAACATCGTGATCAAGCTTCAAGCCGATGGCTCCGGCGTCCAGCTGTCGGTCTGCGACGATGGCCCTGGCATCGCGCCCGGCCAGCGTCACCAGGTTTTTGAGCGTTTTTACCGCATCGCCGAGCAAAGCCAGCCTGGCACGGGCCTGGGCCTGGCGATCTGCAAACGTGTGGCCGACCTGCACCATGCCAGCCTGACACTCGCTGACGGCCTGGCCGGCCGCGGACTCTGCGTGCGCCTGCACCTGACCCCTTGAGCCTGGACTTCTTCAGCGGCTTTGCCACCGGGCTGGCACTGATCGTGGCGATAGGCTCGCAAAATGCCTATGTGCTGCGCCAGGGCATCCTGCGCCAGCATGTGCTGCCCCTGGTGCTGTTTTGCGGGCTGTCTGACGCACTGCTGATTCTGGCCGGCATTGGCGGCGCCGGCCTGCTGGTGCGCGACAACCCTTTGCTGATGACGCTCACACGCTACGGCGGCGCCTTGTTTCTGCTGACCTACGGCGTGCTGGCCGCGCGGCGCGCCTGGCAGGGCGAACCCATGCAAGTGTCCAAGAATGGCGGGGCCACGCTGAAGGCAGCGCTGGCCGCCTGCTTTGCCTTCACCTTTTTGAACCCGCACGTGTACCTGGATACCGTGGTGCTGCTCGGCGCCCTGGCCAACCAGCGCCCCGACCCTGGCCGCTGGATCTTTGGCTTTGGCGCCGTCAGCGCCAGCCTGTGCTGGTTTGCCGCCTTGGGTTTTGGTGCGCGGTTTTTGGCTCCGCTGTTTGCCACCGCGCGCGCCTGGCAGGTGCTTGACGCGCTGATTGCCCTGACCATGTGGACGCTGGC
>JBASJO010000192.1:0-1725 GCA_049655365.1 Rhodoferax sp.
CTACTTCGATGCGCTCCAGAATGTGCCGGCCGTGGATGGCTCAAATGCCAAAGACGTCCCCCACCAGCCTGTCATCAACGCCTTTGCCGAACGTGCAAAACAAGGCGGCACCAAAGTGGTGGTGGCCGCCGGCGCCGACTCTGATCTGGGCCGCAAGCGGGTTTTTGTCCAGCAGTTGATCGCGGCTTACCGCAACATCGGTGCCAACTGGGCGGATCTCGACCCCCTGAAGCGCACCGAGCGCCAGCCGATCCCCGAGCTTGATCCGTCCTTTTATGGTTTCTCCGACGCCGATCAGGAAACCGTGTTCAACACCAGCAACACTTTTTTCGGCAAAGAGGTCATGTCGCTGCGTGATTTGCTCAACGCCTTGCGCGAAACCTATTGCGGCTCCATTGGTGCGGAGTACCAGTACCTGACCGACCAGACGCAAAAGCGCTGGTGGCAGCAAAAGCTGGAAAGCGTGCGCAGCAAGCCCAATTTCACAGTCGACCAGAAAAAACACATTCTTGGTCGCCTCACCGCCGCAGAGGGCCTGGAGCGCTTCCTGCATACCAAGTATGTCGGTCAGAAGCGTTTTTCGCTCGAAGGGGGTGAGAGCTTCATTGCCGCCATGGACCAGTTGATCCAGCAGGCCGGTAGTCTGGGTGTGCAGGAAATCGTGATCGGCATGGCCCACCGTGGTCGCCTGAACGTGTTGGTGAACACGCTGGGCAAAATGCCCGCCGACTTGTTTGCCGAGTTTGACCACACCGCCCCGGAAGACCTGCCGGCCGGCGACGTCAAGTACCACCAGGGTTTCAGCTCCGACGTGACCACCCCCGGTGGCCCGGTGCACCTGAGCCTGGCGTTCAACCCCTCGCACCTCGAAATTGTCAATCCGGTGGTGGAGGGCTCGGTGCGCGCCCGCATGGACCGCCGCGCGGACCCCACCGGCCGCCAGGTGCTGCCCGTGCTGGTGCACGGTGATGCCGCTTTTGCCGGCCAGGGCGTCAACCAGGAAACGCTGGCTCTCGCACAAACGCGCGGCTACAGCACCGCAGGCACGGTGCACCTGATCATCAACAACCAGATTGGTTTTACCACCTCCGACCCGCGCGACTACCGCTCCACGCTGTATTGCACCGATATCGTCAAGGGCGTCGAAGCCCCGGTGATGCACGTCAATGGCGATGATCCGGAAGCCGTGGTGATGGCCATGCAGTGGGCTCTCGAATACCGCATGGAGTTTCGCAAGGACGTGGTGCTGGACATCATCTGCTTCCGCAAATTGGGTCACAACGAGCAGGACACCCCCGCGCTGACCCAACCGCTGATGTACAAGAAGATTGCAGCCCATCCCGGCACCCGCAAACTGTACGCCGACAAGCTGGCCGCGCAGGGCCTGGGCGCCACGCTGGGTGACGACATGTCCAAGGCCTTCCGTGCCGCGATGGACGCGGGCAAACACACGGTGGACCCGGTGTTGACCAACTTCAAGAGCAAGTATGCGGTGGATTGGTCGCCTTTCCTGGGCAAGAAGTGGACCGATGCCGGTGACACCGCCATTCCCATGAGCGAGTGGAAACGCCTGGCAGAAAAAATCACCACCTTGCCGGCCAGCCTGACGGCGCATCCGCTGGTCAGGAAAGTTTACGATGATCGCGCTGCCATGGGGCGTGGCGATATTCCGGTGGATTGGGGCATGGGTGAGCACATGGCGTTTGCGTCGCTGGTGGCCAGTGG
>JBASJO010000193.1:0-8927 GCA_049655365.1 Rhodoferax sp.
GCCCCGCGTCAGCACCATGCCGACGCCAAACAGCAAGCCACCCACCAAGGCACCCGAAATACTGCCTGTGGCGGAAATCTGACGCGTGCTGGCCGCGTCCATGTTGCCGCTCAGGATGAGCCATTGCACGCCAACCACGGCGCTGGAAAAGGCCAACAGCCAGACTGCCACTTTTGTGCCAAAGCTGCGGTGCCAGAATTCCAGCGTGGCGGCGCGCAGGCAGAACCTGGAGCGCTGGGCAAAAAAACCAAACAGTGCGCCAATGACCAGGCCGCCCAGCGCCAGCACGGCCTGCTCGCCGTGGCTTTCAATCAGGCTGGCAAAGTTCATTTTGGCTCCACGTAATTCAGATTTCGCTTATATTACAGGCATAAGAATGCTTTGACACGTCCTGTTTTGGAGGCCACATTGAAAATAAATGGTTTGGGTTGGCGCTTTGGCCTGTGGCTGTTCACCTGCCTGTGGGCTGGCCTGGGTGCCGTGCACGCGGCCGAGCAACCGCCCATGGTGCTGCAGCAGGTGTCGCCTTCGGTCTGGTATGTGCAGGGTGTGTCTGAACTGGGCTCGTCGGCCAATCAGAACTTCATCTCCAACGCGGCTGTGGTGGTGACGCCTGCCGGTGTGGTGCTGGTGGACGCCCTGGGTTCACCCGCCCTGGCCAAGCGCCTGGTGGCGGAAATCAAAAAGATCACGCCCTTGCCCATCACGCACGTGCTGGTGACGCACTACCACGCGGACCATATTTATGGCTTGCAGGTGTTCAAGGACCTGGGGGCCAAAATTTTTGCGCACCGGGCGGCCCTGATCTACCTTAACAGCGACACGGCGCGGTTGCGTCTGGACGCGTCGCGCGAGCAGCTGTTTCCCTGGATTGACGAGCACACGCGCCTGGTGATACCCGACGCCTGGATCGACGCCGACCAGGAACTGCTGCTCGGCGGCATGCGCTTTCAGGCGCGTATCGTCGGCCCGGCCCACACCCCTGAAGACCTGGCCTTTTACCTGCCCGCCGAGAAAGTGCTGTTTGCCGGCGACCTGGTGTTCCGCAACCGGATCCCCTTTGTCGGCCAGGCCGACAGCCGCCACTGGATCACGGCGCTTGACCAATTGCTGGCCTTTGACGCCCGGGTGATCGTGCCCGGCCACGGCCCGGTGTCTGATGATGCCCGCCACGACATGCAGCAAACGCGCGAGTATCTGGTGTACCTGCGCACCGCCATGGCGCGCGCTGCCGAGGCCATGGAACCGTTCGAAGAGGCCTATAAAAATACCGACTGGTCCAGGTTTGAACATCTGCCCTTGTTCAGGTCAGCCAACCGCATGAACGCGTACAACACCTACCTGCAGCTCGAACACGAGGCCAAATGATGCCCGCCCACACCCTCTCCCTGACGCGTCGCCAATGCCTGCTGGCGGGTGCCGCCGCTGGTCTGCTGGGCACTGGTTCCGCGCGGGCCGCCACTTTGCCGATGCCCACTTCCTTGCCCGATGCCCTGGCCGCCGCGCTCAAAAAGGGCAACCCGCTGGTGCTCATGGTGAGCCTGGTGGGGTGCCCGTTTTGCGTCATTGCCCGCGACAACTACCTGGCGCCCATGCAGGGCCAGGATGGTCTGTCCATTGTGCAGCTCGACATGCGCAACCGTCAGCTGGTGCAAGACTTCAGCGGCGTCACGCAGACCCAGGACGAGCTGATCCGGCGCTGGGGCGTCAAGGTGGCGCCCACCGTGTTGTTCTTTGGCCGCGGCGGTGTTGAAGTGGCAGAGCGCATGGTGGGGGGCTACATTCCTGACTTTTACGGAGCTTACCTGGATGAGCGTGTGCGCACCGCGCGTGCCGCTGTCGCCAGCTGAAAGGCAGCATGATGATTCCCATCAAGACCGAATCCGCCTGGCGTGGCACCTCGGATTGCCGCCAATGCGGTATTCGCGACATGGTACTGTTTGCCGACCTCAACGAGCAGGATTTTTCGCGCATCCATGCGCCCATTGATGACCTGGAATATGCGCAGGGCGAGGCCTTGTACGCCGAAGCTGGCGCGGCGCAGGCCATCTTCACGCTGCGCAGCGGCATGGTGAAACTGGTGCGCAGCACGCTCGATGGCCGCCCGCGCATCGTACGGGTGTTGCGCGCCGGGGATGTGATTGGGCTGGAGGCGCTGGCAGGGGCGCGTTATGACACCGATGCCGTGGCCTTGACACCGGTGTCGGTGTGTCGCATTCCGCTCAATGTCATTCAAAAACTGGCGTCCGGCAGTCCCCGCTTGCATGGCCAGTTGATGAACAAATGGCAGCGCGTGCTGAAAGACGCCGATGACTGGCTGGCCGACATGAACTTTGGCACGGCGCGCCAGCGGGTGGGCAACCTGGTGCTGAAAATGCGCAGCCCCAGCAACCCCGACATGTCGGTGCTTTTCTCGCGCGAGGACATGGGCGCCATGCTCGACCTCAAGCTGGAAACCGTCAGCCGCGAGATCAGCCGCCTGGTGCGCGAAGAGGTGATCAAGCCGCTGGACAAACAGGGACGCATCTACCGGGTGCAACAGCCGCAGTGCCTGTCGGGCGCATGAGTTGATTCGCCGTCAGGGTATCTCCTGATAGGCAGGGTTTCACGCTTGCTTGATCATTGGCGTATGTCAAATGCTCTCCTGAAACACCTTCTGTGGGCCTTGCCGGCCTGGGTGGCCAGCGTGGCCCTGGCGCAAGACGTGCCTGCGCTTTACGAAGGGGCTGATTTGAAGCTGGGCGAGAAGCTCATTGCTGAAAACCAGTGCGACGCCTGCCACATCCGCAATGTGGGTGGTGACGGCAATGGCATTTATCGGCCGGGCGGCCGCGTCAATTCCCTGGGCCTGCTGCGCGGTCAGGTGGAGGCCTGCAACACGATCCTGAACCTGGCCTTTTTTCCCGAAGAAGTGACCTCCATTGCAGCCGTACTGAACCGCGACCATTACCGCTTCAAGTAGTTTGGCGCGCGCCAGGTCTTTTTGCTTCCCTTGTTTCGCCTTGCGTAAGTGAAAACCCCAGTGGTTTTTCTGTAAAATTGTCTTACATTAATAAATCCAAATATATGGATTTAATCAATGAGTGGTGCAGGATTCCCGGAAATCTCCTCGCTGACGCCTGAACGCGCAGCAGAGCTTTTTGGGGTTTTGTCGACGCCGGTGCGCTTGCAGATCATCCGGATCTTGTGTCACGGTGAGCAGAATGTGACGCATTTGCTGGCGCACATCGAGGCCTCCCAGCCCAATATGTCGCGACATCTGCAGGTCTTGTACCAGGCCGGTGTGCTGTCCAAGCGGCGCAGCGGGCATCAGATTTTTTACCGTCTGGCGGCCGATTCACAAGCCTTGATTTGCAGGCTTCTGTGTTCGAATTTTGAGGGTGGCGGGACCGTGTTTGAGGTTCCTGTCTGACGGGGTGAAGTTTTGCAGCGTACCGGGCATGGTGAACGGAACGCGTAACAGGAGTTTTTTGAATGGAACAAAGTGTGAGCTCGGGCAGGCTGATCAAGGCCCCCGAGAATTTTCTGAACAGGGACGGCATCAAAACCGTTTTTGCAGAAGCCAAAAGAGGTCGTCGCGACTTCATGCGCAATGCCTTTGCGGCAGCTGCGGCTGGCGCTGCCGTGCCCGTCGCGCTGGCGCAGGGCAACCCGGTGCCGACCGAAGGGGGTGACCCGAATATTTTGAACCTGCCGGCGCACAGCGTGGGCCTGGGGCAGGGCGTGGCACAGAACGACGGCTACGGCAAACCTTCGCAATACGAGTCCGGTGTGCAGCGCCGACAAAGCCCGGGCTTGACCCAGACCACGCAGGCCTCGGTGTCGTTTGCCCCGCTGCAGTCGCTGTTTGGCATCGTCACGCCCAGTGGTCTGCTCTTTGAGCGCCATCACCAGGGCTGGTGGGACATCGACCCGTCCAAACACCGGCTCATGATCAATGGCATGGTGAAGTCGGCCAAGGTGTTCACGCTCGATGAAATCATGCGTTTGCCGGCGGTGTCGCGTTTCCACTTTATTGAATGTGGCGCCAATACCGCGGTTGAGTGGGGCAACGTGGCGGTGCCCACCGTGCAGTACACCCACGGCATGGTGTCGTGCAGCGAATTCACCGGCGTGCCGCTCATCACCTTGCTGGAGCTGGCGGGTGCTGATCTGAAGAACGGCAAGTTTGTGCTGGCCGAGGGCGCGGACGGCTCGTCCATGACCCGCACCATTCCCATGAGCCTGATCAAATCCGGCGAGGTGTTTGTGGCTTACGGCCAGAACGGCGAAATGCTGCGCCCCGAGCAAGGCTATCCGCTGCGCCTGATCGTGCCCGGCATTCAGGGCGTCAGCTGGGTCAAGTACCTGCGCCGTATAGAGGTCGGTGACAAGCCTTACGGCACCAAGGACGAAGCCATCCATTACATGGACCTCATGCCCAATGGCCAGCACCGTCAGTATTCCGGCATCCAGGAGTGCAAGAGCGTGGTCACCACACCGTCGGGCGGCCAAGTTCTGCTGGACAAAGGTTTTTACAACATCACCGGCCTGGCCTGGAGCGGCAAGGGCAAGATCAAAAAGGTCGACGTGTCGGTGGACGGTGGCCGCAATTGGCGTAGCACCCGCCTGCAGGGCCCGGTGATGTCCAAGGCGCTCACGCGTTTCAACATTGACTGGGTGTGGGATGGCAAGCCCGCCATCATCCAAAGCCGGGCCACCGATGAGACCGGTTTTGTGCAACCCACTTACCAACAGTTGCGGGCGGTGCGCGGCACGCGTTCGATCTATCACAACAATGCGATTCAGTCCTGGCTGGTGCAGGAAAACGGCGAGGTTAAAAATGTTCAGGTTTCGTAAAGCAGTCATCAGCCTGGCCTTGCTGGCGTTTGGCGGTGTCGCCCTGGCCCAGTCGGCGGCCAATATCACCGGCCTTGGCCGTGACGCCACGCCTAAGGAAGTGGCGGCCTGGGACATCGATGTGCGTCCCGACTTCAAGGGCCTGCCCGCCGGCTCGGGCACCGTGGCACAGGGCCAGGATGTCTGGGAAGGCAAATGCGCCAGTTGTCACGGCTACTTTGGCGAGTCGGGCGAGGTCTTCAGCCCCATCATTGGTGGTGTTCAGCCCAAGGACCTGCAGACCGGCCATGTCGCCAACCTGACCACCCCGGGCTACCCTGGGCGTACCACCTTCATGAAGGTGTCGAGCATTTCAACGGTGTGGGATTTCGTCAACCGGGCCATGCCCTGGAATGCGCCCAAGACCCTGAAAACCGACGAGGTCTATGCGGTGGTGGCGTTCATGCTCAACATTGCGACCATCGTGCCCGATAACTTCACGCTCAACGAGAAAACCATTCGTGACGTGCAGGCGCGCATGCCCAACCGCAACGGCATGACGACCGACCACGCGCTGTGGCCGGGCAAGGAATTTGGTGGCGCCGGCAAGCCCGACACCCGCAATGTGGCCTGCATGAAAGACTGCACGCCCGAACCCAAGCTGGCGTCGTTCCTGCCTGACTTTGCGCGCAATGCCCACGGCAACCTGGCCGAGCAAAATCGCCTGGTGGGCGCACAAAAAGGCGCCGACACCACTCAGCCAGAACCCAAGGTGGGCGAGAAGCCGGCATTGCCGGTGGTGGCGCCCAAGCCGCCAGCAGAGGCCCCTGCCAGCGGTGCTGATGCCGGCAAACCGGATGCCAAGAAAGCAACGGCCCTGCTGCAAAAAAATGGCTGCCTGATCTGCCACGGCATGAGCAACAAGATCGTCGGCCCGGCTTACACCGACATTGCCAAGAAATATTCAGGTCAGGTCGATTACCTGGCCAACAAGATCAAAGCTGGTGGTGCTGGTGTCTGGGGGCCGATCCCCATGCCTGCCCAGGCCTTGAGCGTTGCCGATGCCAAAACCATTGCGGTCTGGCTGGCAGCAGGGGCTGGCAAGTAGCGCCCAGGACAGTCCGGTCGAACTTATTTTTCAGTAGAACTTTATGAAGGAGATTTCAATGCAAACTCGTCGCGAGACACTCAAACACAGCGCCATCGTGGCCGGCCTGCTGGCCACCACCGGCCTGTTTCCTCAATACGCTTTCGCTTACAACAAGACGGCCTTTGAAGCCAAGTCGGTGGCCGAAGTGCTCAAGGCGCTCGGTGCCGGTGCCCCGGTCGAGAGCAAGGACGTCACCATTGGCGGTCCGGATATCGCTGAAAACGGAGCGGTCGTGCCCTTGACGGCCAGCACCACCCTGGCGGGTGTCAAGCACATGCTGTTGCTGGTCGAAAAGAACCCGGCCGCCCTGATTGCCCAGTTCAATATGACCGACAGCGTGGAGGCCAACTTTGCCACCCGCGCCAAGATGGGCCAGTCCTCGGACGTGTATGCCGTGGCCATCATGAACGACGGCAAGGCGCTCTTTGCCAAAAAAGAAGTGAAAGTGACCCTGGGTGGTTGCGGCGGCTAAGGCCAGCGCAGGCTCGCTCCAGACACAGCGCCAAATGATTGGCACCCACGTTTAATTTATTGATTTCAGGAGATACAAAATGGCAGATCCAATGCGCATCCGCGCCCAAGCAGCTGGCGACAAAGCCACCGTCCGTGTTTTGATGAGCCACGAGATGGAATCTGGCCAGCGCAAGGATTCCGCTGGCAAACTGGTACCCGCATGGCACATCAATGAAGTCAGCGCCAGCCACAACGGCAAGGTCGTGATGACCGCCGACTGGGGCCCGGCAGTGTCCAAAAATCCGTTTTTGCAGTTCAACATCAAGGGCGCCAAGGCTGGCGACAAGGTGGCGGTTACCTGGAAAGACAACAAGGGCGACAGCCGTACCGACGAAGCCACGGTGTCCTGATTTCCGTCACCGGAATCGAGGTGAATTTTTTCAACTGGATTCGTTGGCATCCCCATCAACCACGAGGAGACCTAAAAATGAAAAAAATTGTGTCTGTGTTGACACTTGCCGCATTGGCGGCCACGGCGGTCCATGCCCAGAAATCGGCGGCGGTGCAAGCCATCGAGGAGTACCGCGCCATGCTGGCCGACGGCAACCCGGCCGAGTTGTTCGAGGCCAAGGGGGAAGACCTCTGGAAGCAAAAGCGCGGTCCCAAAAACGCCTCGCTGGAGAAGTGTGACCTGGGCCAGGGCCCGGGCGTGGTCAAGTCTGCTTTTGTGACCTTGCCGCGCTACTTTTCCGACACCAATCGGGTGCAGGACCTGGAGTCGCGCCTGGTCACCTGCATGGAAACTTTGCAGGGCTTCAATGCGGCTGACATTGCCAAGACACCCTTTGGCAAAGACGAGCAAAAGAATGTGACGGCGCTGGCCACCTGGATTGCCGCCGAGTCGCGTGACATGAAGTTCAATCTGCCGCAAGCGCACGTCAAGGAGCAAACGGCTTACGAGATCGGCAAGCGCCTGTTTTTCCAGCGCGGTGGACCGCATGATTTTTCATGCGCCTCGTGCCACGGCGCCGACGACTGGCGTATTCGTCTGCAGGACCTGCCGAATCTGACCAAGAACCCGGGTGACGGCGTGGGCTTTGCCGCCTGGCCAGCTTACCGTGTGTCCAACGGCCAGATGTGGAGCATGCAATTGCGCCTCAACGACTGCTACCGCCAGCAGCGCTTTCCGTACCCGGGTTTTGGCAGTGATGCCACCGTGGCCTTGGGGGTGTACCTGGGCGTGAACAGCCAGGGCTCCAAATCCATTGCGCCCGCCATCAAACGCTAATGCCAAGGAACATCACCATGAAAAAACAACATGCATTTGCACTCTCGGCACTGACGGCCTTGTTGGTCACGGGTTGCGCCAGTGTTCCAAGCTCGGCTGATCTCGACAAACTGGCTGCCGACGTGGTCAAGGCGTCGTTCCGCGACCAGGGCATCGTCAAGGTGTCTGCCATTGCACCCGAGGACATCAACGAAGCCTGTACCGCAGCCGATGTGGCCGGCAAGCCGATCGATGCCGATCTGGCGGCGAAGCTGCAGGATGCCCAGCTCAAGACCATCAAATGGCCTGCCGATGGCAAGTACCTGGGTGACTGGAAGGCCGGTGAAAAGCTGGCCCAAAGCGGCCGTGGCCTGACCTGGACCGACAAGGCCGATACCGCCAACGGTGGCAATTGCTACAACTGCCACCAGATGGACCCGAAGGAAATTTCCTTTGGCACGATTGGCCCCAGCCTGACGGGTTATGGCCACACGCGCGGTGTGATCGCCGACCCGACCAGCCCGGCCTCCAAGGCCATCATCGAGTACACCTGGGGCAAGATCTGGAACGCCAAGGCCTACAACGCCTGTTCGGTCATGCCACGCGCGGTGCACAAGGGCATCATCACCGAAGCCCAGGCCAAAGACCTGATGGCCTTGCTGCTCGATCCCAAGTCGCCGGTCAACAACTGAGCTGATTTTTTTCAACATGGCCCGGCCTGCCCGGGCTTTTTAATTTTTACCCTTGGGTAGTAACACTATGAATTTGACCAAACGTGAATTTATGCAGGTGCTGGGCGCTGGCACCATGGCAGGCATGGGGCTGAGCGCTTATGCACAGGCAGACGTGGCCACGGCCGCAAAGGGACTCTACGACATTCCCAAATTCGGCAATGTGTCGTTTTTGCACATGACCGATTGCCACGCGCAGCTCAAACCCATTCACTTCCGCGAGCCCAGCATCAACCTCGGCATTGGCAGCATGAAAGGCAACTTGCCGCATCTGGTGGGCGAGCATTTGCTGAAAGTCGCCAAGGTTCGCCCCGGTACCGCCGAGGCGCACGCGCTCACCTACCTCAATTACGAACAGGCCGCCAAACGCTACGGCAAGGTCGGTGGTTTTGCGCACCTGGCCACGCTGGTCAAACGCATGAAAGCCAGCCGCCCGGGCGCCTTGCTGCTCGACGGCGGCGACACTTGGCAGGGCTCGGGAACGGCGCTGTGGACCAACGGCCAGGAC
>JBASJO010000194.1:0-3680 GCA_049655365.1 Rhodoferax sp.
GGCATGTACAACAGCGTGCCTTCGTTGAGCGTAGGCATGAACTCGGATCCCAACTGGCTGGCGGGATAGATCGAAACACCCAGAACCAGAAGCGACGTAGCAATTGTCAGCTTCTTCCAGCGCATTACAGCGGCAATGATGGGACGGTAGGTCCAGATCAGGAACCGGTTCACCGGATTACGGGACTCAGGCATGATCCGTCCCCGGATGAACAGCATCATCAGTACCGGCACCAACGTCACGGACAGAAGCGCTGCCCCAGCCATTGCGAAGGTCTTGGTGTAGGCCAGTGGCGAGAACAGGCGCCCCTCCTGCGATTCCAGAGTGAACACTGGCAGAAAGGACACGGTGATGATGAGCAGCGAAAAGAACAGCGCTGGTCCCACTTCCTTGCAGGCTGCGATCATGGCCTCCACACGCTCAGCATTGCTGTGGTCGGCGGGCAGGCGTTCCACGTGCTTATGCGCGTTCTCGATCATGACGATTGCAGCATCCACCATGGCCCCGATAGCGATGGCGATGCCGCCCAGGCTCATCAGGTTGGAGTTCATGCCCAGCAATCGCATGGCGATGAAGGCGATCAATACACCGACGGGCAGCATCAAAATGGCCACCAGCGCCGAGCGGACGTGCATGAGAAAAACCATGCAGACAAGCGCGACGATCAGGCTCTCCTCCAGCAAAGTACGTTTGAGCGTGTCAATGGCACGGTGGATGAGGTCGGACCGATCGTAAACCGCCTCGATCGTGACGCCCGGCGGCAAGCCAGTCGAGACCTCGGCAATCTTTTCCTTGAGGTTGTGAATCACCTCCAGCGCGTTTTGGCCATAGCGGGACATGGCGATTCCCGAGACCACTTCGCCCTCACCGTTAAGCTCTGTCAGCCCACGGCGCTCGTCCGGCGCCAGTTCCACCCGGGCAATGTCTCGGATCAAAACCGGAGTACCTTTTTCGGCCTTGACCACGAGGTTTTCAATGTCGGCCACGCCTCGAAGGTAGCCCCTGCCGCGTACCATGTATTCGGTCTCGGCCATCTCCACGAGACGTCCGCCGACATCGCGATTCGACTCGCGCACTACCTGCGAAACCTTAGCCAGAGGAATACCATAGGCCCGCAGTTTCACCGGATCGACAGTGATCTGGTATGTCTGCACAAACCCGCCGATTGATGCAACCTCTGCTACGCCGTGTGCCTTGGTGAGCTGATAGCGCAGATACCAGTCCTGCAGCGTGCGTAGTTCGGCCAGGGTCTTGTCCTTGGCCAGCAGCGCGTACTGGTAGACCCAGCCCACGCCCGTCGCATCCGGGCCGATCTGTGGTGTCACGCCTTTGGGCATGCGCCCCGCCGCAAAGTTGAGGTATTCGAGCACGCGCGAGCGTGCCCAGTAGATGTCGGTGCCGTCCTCGAAGATGATGTAGACGAACGAGGCGCCAAAGAAGGAGAAGCCCCGCACCACCTTGGACTTGGGTACTGACAACATGGACGTGGTCAGCGGATACGTGACCTGATCTTCGACCACCTGCGGGGCCTGTCCTGGATACTCGGTATAGACGATGACCTGAACGTCAGACAGGTCCGGCAACGCGTCCAGCGGGGTTTTGAGCACAGCATAGACGCCGCCAACAATGACGAACAAAGTCGCCAGCAGTACGAGGAAACGGTTTCTTCCCGACCAATCGATGATCTTCGCAAGCATGGTGTCTCCCGAAAATCAGTTGTGACCGGCGTGGGGATTGGCCGTGGCATTGCCCGAGGGCTTGACTGCGGTGATCACCCATTCTCCTTGCCCGCGTTCGACGAACTCGAACGCCACCGCTGCGCCAGGCTTGAGCTGTTTCAGCAAATCGCTGTTCGCAACCTTGAACTCCATGGACATGGCTGGCCATTTGAGGCTGGGCACCGTGCCGTGCGCCAGCGTCACCGTGGAGGACTTCGTATCGATGTCCTCTACTGTGCCTTCGGCTTGGTGACCCACGCCTGTGACGGCCTTGGTGCTTGCTGATCCATCAGGAGTGGCTTGAGTCCCGTGTCCTGTATGCCCCAGGCCTCCGATGGCGGCTTTGAGGTTGCTTTCCGCATCGATGAGGAAATTGGCGGCCACTACGACCATCTCACCGTCCTGCACGCCCTCGATAATTTCGATGCGGTCCTCGCTGCGCGCGCCGACCTTGACTTCGCGGGGCTCGAAACGCCCCTCCTTGAGTTGCACCAGAACGATCTGCCGTGTTCCGCTGTCGATAACCGCCGACGTCGGTACCGTCAGCACGGTGCCCTTGGAGGCGGCGGGCAGTTCCACCTGTGCAAACATGCCCGGCTTTAGCAACCCACCTGCATTGGTCAATTCGACCCGCACGGGCACGGTGCGAGTTTCAGCCGTGAGCGTTGGATAGACGTAGGTGATGGAACCGGTGAATACCTTGTCCGGGTAGGCGTTGATGCGAACCGTGGCCTTTGCCCCTGTTTTGACCATGCCGATGTCCTGCTCGAATACATCGGCTATCACCCACACTGAAGACAGGTTAGTGACCTGGTAGAGCGCGTCGCCTGGCATGAAACGCATGCCCTGTACCGCCTTTTTCTCGGTCACGATGCCTGCCACCGGCGAGCGAAATGTGAGGGTGCGGCGCGCCGTGCCCGACTGAGTCAGCGCCTTCACCTGCTCGTCCGAAATATCCCAGTTGCGCAGGCGCGTCAGGCCCGATTCGGCGAGTTCTCGCATTCCTTTCTGTGTTTCCTCGCTGGCGCCCTTCAAGGCGTCGACCCCTTGGGCGGCAATCGCATATTCGCGTTGCGCCGACACCAGCTCTGGGCTGTAGACCTCGAACAACGGCTGGCCCTTGCCCACGGCCTGGCCGGTGGCGTTGACATGCAAGCGTTCGACGTAGCCCTCGAACTTGGGGGTGATGGCGTAGGTCAGGCGCTCGTCGGGTTCGATGCGGCCTGCCGCGCGCACCATCTTGTCCAGGTTGCGCAGGCTGACAGCCTCAACGCGCACCCCGAGCTTCTGAACCTTGTCGGTGCTGATCTTGATCTGGTTGGCGCTTCCGGCTTCCGGTTCCTGATCGCCCTCGTAGACGGGGATGTAATCCATCCCCATCGGGTCCTTCTTGGGCGTGGGGGACGTATCGGGCAAGCCCATCGGATTGCGGTAATAGAGAACCTTGCGCTCCTTCTTATCGTTTGCCGAAGCAACAGTCGATGTCGCCTGCACTGATCCATGTGCAGCGGACTGGCGTTGCCCGTACCAATAGCCGCCTCCCGCAGCCAGTGCCGTGGCGGCCAGCACGAGCGCGCCCACCTTGATAGTTGTTGTCATAGATCTTCTCCCACGATGCGCTCGATGTCTGCCAGGCGAATCTGCGCCGCGACTCCTGCTTTGACTTGATTGAGTTTGGCTTGGCGTATTTGCTTCTGTGCATCCAGCAATGTGGCGAAGTCCACCTTGCCCGATTCATAGCCTGCCAATGCAGAGCGGAACGTCAGTTCCGACTGGGGTAGCAAACTTTCTGTAGTCAACGCCAGCGTACGGCGCGCCGCTTCCAGGCCAGCAATGTTTTCATACAGATCCGCCAGTACCTGGTTGGTGGCCGCTTCGCGGCGCGAGCGGGCGGCATCCAGCATGGCCTGTGCTTCCTGCTCCTGTGCGCGCCGGGTGTCCTGCTGCAAGGGAATGGTGACC
>JBASJO010000195.1:0-3299 GCA_049655365.1 Rhodoferax sp.
TTTCAACGAGCTTGCCCCGGCGCAGCTTTTCGACGCGTATCTGGGGCAAGAAGCACGTATAGCCCTGGTTCTGGAGGTTTTCCAGCGCGCACTGCTCCAGCCGGGGTTTGGTGTGGATGATGTACCAATTCATGCGGCGGTCGGGCTTTGTGAGGTCGACTTCAGTCGGCCTTGACCTGTGACATGGCGAAGCGAGTCAAATAAATATGACATGTGTGACAGTTCCCTAGGCTTGATGTCAGCTCTTTTATTGTGAACTTTAGCGTGTTCGGGATTGTAATGATGAAAAATGGCGGCCTGCCGGATCGGCCGAATTACACTTGCCCCCATGGCAAGCTACAACACTCCTTTTGAAATCCACGTGCATGGCCAGGTGAGCCTGCGTGGTGATGTGACTTTTGAGAACATTCAGGACGCGCTGAAACCCCTCTGGAAATACGCCGGCGCGCGCTCATTGACCGACGCAGCGGCCAGTTTTTACGAAGACGAGCCCGGCATCCGGTTCGACCCTACCGATCACATCCTGCAGATGTGCTGGACGGTGGAGGGCGATGACGACTTTCGGCAGGCGCTGGATGAGATGTGCATGAACCTGAACGAAGTGGCGCTGACCGGCGCGGCTATCGAGGTCACGTTTTATGACACCGAGTTTGAAGACGAGGACGAGGAAGAAGACCCCGAAGCCGAGTCCCGCGACGACTTTGTGATGCTGTTTGTGGGCCCCGACCCGGCGGCCATCATGCAGGTGCAGCGCGATTTGCTGGTGCAGGACGTCATTAGCCTGATGGAGCGCCATTTTGACGGTGCCGAGCTGGGCGGCGTGGTGGCAGCGGTGGACCAATTGTTCAGCCAGCGTTTCAATGACCTTGTGAGCTCATTGCAATTAGGCAAGCCACCCCGCGGCTCTGGTGGATCCGGCGGCATGGGCCACGGCAGCGGCGGCCGCAAACCCCGGCATTTACATTAGCGCCGCACCTGCAAGGCCCCTGGATTGACAATGTTGGTGGGGCGGCCCTTGATGAAATTGACGACGTTGTCGAAGGCGGCGCTGAAATGCATTTCGTAGCTGTCTTGCTCGACGTAGCCAATGTGCGGCGTGCAAATGCAGTTTTCCAGGCGCAGCAGGGCGTGGCCTTGCAAAATGGGCTCACTTTCGTAGACGTCGACCGCGCCCAGACCCGGGCGGCCCCGGTTGAGTGCGCTGATCAGGGCGTCGGGCTCTATCAGCTCGGCACGTGAGGTGTTGACCAACAAGGCGGTGGGCTTCATGCGCGACAAGTCTTCGAGCTTGACGATGCCCTGGGTTTCCTCGTTGAGGCGCAGATGCAGCGCGAGTACATCACACTGTTCAAAAAATTCTTCGCGCGTGGCTGCGGCCTCGTAACCCAGCTGAATGGCTTTTTCGCGGCTGGGTGCGCTGCCCCAAATGACCACCAGCATGCCAAAGGCCTTGCCGTAGCCGGCGACCAATTGGCCAATACGACCAAAGCCCCAAATGCCCAGGGTGCGCCCCTTGAGCGATGTGCCCAGACAGAAGTTGGCGGGCATGCCGCTGCACTTGAGCCCGGATTGTTGCCAGGCTCCGTGCTTGAGGTTGCCGATGTACTGTGGCAGCCGCCGGGTTGCGGCCATGATCAACGCCCAGGTGAGTTCGGCTGGCGCCACCGGTGAGCTGGTGCCTTCGGCCACGGCCACACCACGTTCGGTGCAGGCGCTGACGTCGATATGGCTGCCGACGCGACCGGTTTGGGAAATGAGCTTGAGCTTGGGCAGTTTGTCGATGAGCGCGCGGGGAAGGTGGGTGCGCTCACGGTTGAGCACGATCACATCGGCGTCTTTGAGTCGCACCGACAGTTGCCCCAAACCCTTGACGGTGTTGGTAAAGACTTTGGCTGGAAAGGATTCAAGCTTAGCCGAGCAAGCCAGTTTGCGGACCACGTCCTGGTAGTCGTCAAGGATCACAATGTTCATGACCCGGATTGTGCCTTTTTCTGTTTTGCACCTGTCGGGTCAACTTCAGTCGACCTGGCCTACCGAAGTCTGCCCTACAAGGACCAAGTCAGTGCGCGCGCTCGAAGGCGGCCAGGCGGTCGAGTTCGGCGCAGACGTCGGCCATACGGCCGGAAATGACCATGCGGCCGACTTGCGATGGTTTTTGACCCACCTCGAACACACGCAAGACGCGCAAGGGGCGTAGCGCGTCAGCATTTGCAGCGCTGGTGACTCCGGTGACCGACCGGGTGCAAGCACGCGGACTGGCCGTTTTGAAGTGCGCCAGACCGGGCAGCAAAGTGGGTGACAGGTACGCAATGTTCATGGTGGGGTGCTCAGGATGGGTTGAGATAGCAAGGGACAGCAGCGGGCCGGAAGGGTTTACATCAGCATGGTGTTGCGAATGAGGCCGACGGCCAGGCCTTCAATTTCAAAGGATTCGCCGGGCTCGACCACAATGGTTTGGTAGTCGGGGTTTTCGGGATGGAGTTCGATGAGGTTGTTGTGGCGCATGAAGCGTTTGACGGTGACTTCATCACCCAGCCGAGCCACCACAATCTGGCCGTTCTTGGCTTCGCGGGTGCTTTGGACTGCGAGCAGGTCGCCGTCCATGATGCCAGCGTCGCGCATGGACATGCCGCGCACTTTGAGCAGGTAGTCTGGTCGGCGCTGGAACAGGCTGTCTTCGAGGTAATAGGTTTTGTCGATGTGCTCTTGCGCAAGGATGGGCGAACCCGCTGCGACTCGTCCAATGAGGGGCAGTGTGAGTTGGCCCGCAAAGTCGGCCACCGACTGCACCAGCGACTTGCCGCGGGATGCGTTGATGGCTTGCAAGGTGTCGCTTTTCAGGCGAATGCCGCGCGAGGTGCCGCTGACGAGTTCGATGGCGCCCTTGCGGGCCAGGGCCTGGAGGTGTTCTTCGGCGGCGTTGGCGGATTTGAAGCCGAGTTCGGTGGCGATTTCTGCGCGTGTGGGTGGGGAACCGGTGCTGGCAATGGCGCGCTGGATAAGATCGAGGATCTGTTGCTGGCGATCAGTCAATTTGGGTCTGATTAGCATGGCGGCTCCTGGGTGACGGTGTAACGAAGTACTGGTTTCTTATCCAGTAACTGTATTTTTAACCAGTTTTGGAAAGACCGCAAGTGGCTATTGAAAAAAACTTGAAAAAAATTGTAGTGTTGGGTACCGGCGGCACCATTGCCGGCACCGCGGCCCGCGCCGGCGACAACATCGGTTACAGCTCTGCCCAGGTGGGTGTGGCCGATTTGCTGGCGGGCGTGCCGGGCATGGCGGATGTGTTGCAGGGC
>JBASJO010000196.1:0-11481 GCA_049655365.1 Rhodoferax sp.
GCCAGCGGTTCGGCCATCATCACCATGCCAGGACCACCCCCAAAAGGTCGGTCGTCGACCCGGCGGTAGTTCCCCTGCGCATAGTCACGCAGGTTGCGCAACTGCACATCGACTTGACCGGACTCAAAGGCGCGCCGGGTGATGCCTGTGCTGAGCAGGGGGGCAAACAATTCCGGAAACAGCGTCACTACGTCAAATCGCATGATGCCGCTTTCAATAATCAGCTTGCCAGTCCACCAGAATACGTCGCTCGCTCAAGCTCACATCGTCGATGTAAGCCGCCACAAACGGGATCATGATTTCCAGCAATTTGCCGTCTTGCAACTGGTCGATCACCAGCACGGTTTGCGGGCCGGTGGTCAACAGGTCACGCACCTGACCCAGCGCAACACCTTCACGGTTGACGACGTCCAGCCCGATCAGGTCGACCCAGTAGTATTCGTCTTTTTGGGCAGTGGGAAAGCTGCTGCGCGAAATGAAGATGCGCGCACCGCGCAGGGCGTCTGCCACACTGCGGTCATCGATACCGAGCCCGCAGGCGACCACGGTACCTGAATGCATTTTGGCTTCCTTGACTTTCAGCAAGCCGACGCCGTCAAAGGTTTTGACACCTTTTTCGGTGGGAAGCAGAAACCAGGATTTGGATGAAAAAAGCGCCTCGGGATCGGCGCTGTAGGGGAGGACCTTGAACCATCCCTTGATGCCCCAGGCATCAGTGATGCGCCCGACTTCGATGGCATCTGCCGGCAGTTCGGCAGCCTCCAGGCCGGGTAGCATCAGCAACAATCAGACCGCTTTGGCAGCAGATTGTTTGATCAGGCGTTCCACGGTGGGAGAAGCTTGCGCGCCCACACTGCGCCAGTAGGTCAAACGGTCCTGGGCAATGCGAATGCTTTCCTCGGAAGCCGTGGCAATCGGGTTGTAAAAACCAATGCGCTCGATAAAGCGGCCATCGCGACGGGTGCGCTTGTCAGCCACCACAATATTGAAAAACGGGCGAGCTTTAGCACCGCCACGGGCGAGTCGAATGACGACCATGATGTATCCTTTGGGGAAGTGGAATAACTTCCACGAAAATTGGCATTTAACCTGGCGTTTGAGACACGCGACATAACCACCCGGTTATGCGACACGCCAGACAGCCGCACATTATATCGTTCTTCACCACCATGCCCATCATTCGTCCCAGTCAATCCAGCGAGATCGCGCAAATAACGGCCATCTATGCCCACCATGTGTTGTATGGAACCGGCACTTTCGAGCTTGATCCGCCTTCCGAAGCCGAGATGGGCCAGCGCCGGGTCGATGTGCTGGGCAAGAACCTGCCATATCTGGTGGCCGTCGATGGCGCCCAGGTGCTGGGTTTTGCCTATTGCAACTGGTTCAAGCCGCGCCCGGCGTATCGTTATTCGGCTGAAGACTCCATTTATCTGGCGCCAGCAGCCATCGGGCAAGGCTTGGGCCGCGCCTTGCTGGCTGAATTGATGGCGCAGGCGGAGCGCGCTGGCGTGCGCAAGCTGATTGCCGTGATCGGTGACTCGAACAACCAGGGTTCTGTTGGTGTCCATCGCCGCGCTGGCTTTGACCATGTCGGCACGCTCAAGTCATGCGGCTGGAAGTTCGAGCGCTGGCTGGACGTGGTGCTGATGGACAAGACCTTGGGTTTAGGCAGCGGCGTTGCGCCACTGTGAAGTTGCGCTGTCGCCTCAAAAAACCTGCAAACTGATCCAGTACGCGACTGCGGCGACAAAGGCGCTGGCCGGGATGGTCAGAATCCAGGCCCAGATGATATTGCCCGCAACGCCCCAGCGCACGGCGCTGGCCCGCCGCGTGGCGCCCACGCCCACAATGGCACCGGTGATGGTGTGGGTGGTCGACACCGGCACGCCGAGGGCAGTGGCAAAAAACAGGGTGATTGCCCCGCCGGTTTCGGCACAAAACCCACCGACCGGTTTGAGTTTGGTGATTTTCTGGCCCATGGTCTTGACAATGCGCCAGCCGCCGAACATGGTGCCCAGTCCGATAGCTGTGTAGCAGGTCAGAATGACCCAGTTGGGTGGCGTCTGGTCTGCTGCGTTGGTATAACCGGTGGCGATCAGCAACATCCAGATGATGCCAATGGTCTTTTGGGCATCGTTGCCCCCATGCCCCAGACTGTAAGCCCCCGCCGATACCAGTTGCCAGCGCCTGAACCATTTGTCCACCTTGAGTGGCCGGAAGCTGCGGAAGCTCCAGGACACCAGAATCATCATGGCGGAACCCAATAAAAAACCCAGTAGCGGGGAGACAAAAATAAACACCACCGTCTTCAAAATACCTGCGGAAATCAGCGAACTGACGCCCGCTTTGGCAATGGCGGCGCCCACAATGCCACCAATCAAGGCATGCGACGAACTGCTCGGGATGCCGTAGTACCAGGTAATGAAATTCCAGGCAATCGCGCCCACCAATGCGCCGAAAACCACATGGGTATCCACCACGCCGGGCAGCACAATGCCTTTGCCCACCGTCGCAGCGACGCTGAGGTGGAAGACAAAAATCGCCGCCACGTTGAAAAAAGCGGCAAAAACGACGGCTTGCCCTGGTTTGAGAACACCGGTGGAGACCACGGTGGCAATTGAATTGGCGGCATCGTGAAAGCCATTCATGAAGTCAAAAACAACGGCCATCAAGACCAGCACCACCACCACCCATAGCGCAGTTTGTACAGTTTCCATAGTCCCGAACCTCGCGCCGATCAGGAATTTTCGAGGACAACACCCTCGATCAGGTTGGCCACGTCTTCACAGCGGTCAGTGATGGTCTCCAGCAATTCGTAAATGGCCTTGAGCTTGATGAGTTCGCGCACATCAGGCTCTTCCCGGAACAATTTGCTCATGGCGGTTCGCATCACGCGGTCAGCATCGCTTTCCAGTTTGTCAATTTCATCGCAAGTTTTCAGGGCGGCATCGGCGGTGGACGCATCGGCAATTTTGCTCAGCAATTGCACGGCGACGCGGACACGCTCACAGCATTTCACGCTCAAATCGGTGAGTCGGGTGATGGCGTCAGTCATGTGGTGCACGTCATACAAGGCCATGGTCTCGGCGGAGTCCTGAATCAGGTCGGCGACATCGTCCATGGTGTTGATCAGGTTGTGAATTTGCTCACGGTCGATCGGCGTGATGAAGGTTTTGTGCAGTGCCTTGTTGACTTCATGGGTGATGCGATCGGCGGCGCCCTCGGCATGGTTCACCTCGCGATGGTATTTTTCGCGCAGCGCCAAATCACCGTAATTGGCAACCAGCTTGGAAAAAGCATGGGCTGCCTCGACGATGTAGTCGGCGTGCTGGTTGAACAGTATGAAAAAATTGGTGTCACGCGGAAGCAGTTTGCCAAAAAACACAGGGAACTCCTTGGGAATATTTCAAAACCATGACGGTTTGATGACCATCCCAAGTTTAGCGGTCAACCAGTCAGCGCCATAAATGCAAACGCCCCGCAGTGGAGGCTGCGGGGCGTTAAGGGAAGAGGCGGCGTCCCTCGAGACGCCGCTTGGGCAAGGCCAATCAGGCGGTGGCGGTGTCCTTCACCGAGCCGGCGGCATCGGTGTAGTCCTGCACCTGATCAAAGTTCAGGTACTGGTAGATCTTGCTGCTGGCCGCCGTCAATACACCCAAGTCGGCCATGTACTCTTCCTTGGTCGGAATGCGGCCCAGCTTGGAGCAAATGGCCGCCAATTCGGCGCTGCCCAGATAGACATTGCTGTTCTTGCCCAGACGGTTCGGGAAGTTGCGGGTGGAGGTGGAAAACACTGTGGCGCCTTCCTTGACCTGCGCCTGGTTGCCCATGCACAGGCTGCAACCCGGCATCTCCATGCGGGCACCGGCAGAGCCCAGCACGCCGTAATGGCCTTCTTCGGTGAGCTGCTTGGCGTCCATCTTGGTGGGTGGCGCCATCCACAGCTTGACCGGAATGTCACGCTTGTTTTCCAACAACTTGGAGGCCGCGCGGAAATGGCCGATGTTGGTCATGCAGGAGCCGATGAAAACTTCGTCGATCTTGGCACCGGCCACGTCGGACAGGGTTTTCACGTCGTCAGGGTCGTTCGGGCAGGCCACGATCGGCTCATGGATGTCGGCCAGGTCGATCTCGATCACGCTGGTGTACTCGGCATCGGCGTCGGCCTTGAGCAATTGCGGGTCGGCCAGCCAGGCTTCCATGGCCTTGATGCGGCGCTTGATGGTGCGCACATCCGAGTAGCCGTTGGCAATCATCCATTTCAACATCACGATGTTGCTGTTGATGTACTCGATGATCGGCTCTTTGTTCAGGTACACGGTGCAACCGGCAGCGCTGCGTTCAGCCGATGCGTCCGAGAGTTCAAAGTCTTGCTCTACCTTGAGGTCTGGCAGGCCTTCAATTTCAAGGATGCGACCAGAGAACCCGTTGTTCTTGCCCTGCTTGGCCACCGTGAGTTCGCCCGACTTGATGGCGTACAGCGGAATGGCGTTGACCAGGTCACGCAGCGTGACGCCGGGCTGCATCTGACCCTTGAAGCGCACCAGCACGCTCTCGGGCATGTCGAGTGGCATGACGCCGGTAGCCGCACCAAAGGCCACCAGACCGGAGCCGGCGGGAAAGCTGATGCCGATCGGGAAGCGGGTGTGGCTGTCACCGCCGGTGCCCACGGTGTCGGGCAACAGCATGCGGTTGAGCCAGCTGTGGATGATGCCATCACCCGGACGCAGCGGGATGCCGCCGCGGTTGCTGATGAACTCAGGCAATTCGTGGTGCATCTTGACGTCCACCGGCTTCGGGTAAGCCGCGGTGTGGCAAAAGGATTGCATCACCAGGTCCGCGCTGAAGCCCAGGCAAGCCAGGTCTTTCAGTTCGTCGCGGGTCATCGGGCCGGTGGTGTCCTGCGAGCCGACACTGGTCATCCTGGGTTCGCAGTAAGTGCCGGGCAACACGCCCTGGCCTTCGGGCAAGCCGCAGGCACGACCGACCATTTTTTGTGCCAGCGTGAAACCCTTGCCGGTGGCTTTGGGGTTTTGTGGCAAACGGAACAGGGTTGACACCGGCAGACCCAGAGACTCGCGGGCTTTGGCGGTCAGGCCGCGGCCGATGATCAAGGGGATGCGGCCGCCAGCGCGCACTTCGTCAAACAGCACCTCGCTCTTGAGCTTGAATTCGGCGATCACCTTGCCGTCTTTCAGGGCCTTGCCGTCATAGGGACGCAACTCGATGGTGTCGCCCATGGCCATCTGGCTCACATCCAGCTCAATCGGCAGGGCGCCGGCATCTTCCATGGTGTTGTAGAAAATCGGGGCAATCTTGGCACCCAGGCAGACACCGCCAAAACGCTTGTTGGGCACGAAGGGAATGTCCTCCCCAGTGAACCAGAGCACGCTGTTGGTGGCCGACTTGCGGCTGGAACCGGTGCCGACCACATCACCCACGTAGGCGACCAGGTTGCCACGGGCGCGCAGGTCCTCAATGAACTTGACCGGACCGCGTTTGCCGTCTTCTTCCGGCGTGATGCCATCGCGCTTGTTTTTGAGCATGGCCAGCGCGTGCAGCGGGATGTCGGGGCGGCTCCAGGCGTCAGGGGCGGGCGACAGGTCGTCGGTGTTGGTCTCACCCGTGACCTTGAGCACGGTCAGGGTGATGCTTTGCGGGACTTCAGGGCGGCTGGTGAACCACTCGGCGTCGGCCCAGCTTTGCAGCACCGCTTTGGCGTGGGCGTTGCCGTGGTCGGCCTTTTCCTTGACGTCATGGAACTGGTCGAACATCAACAGGGTTTTCTTCAGGGCTTCAGCGGCCACGCCGGCCACGGCTGCGTCGTCCAGCAGGTCGATCAGCGGGGTCAGGTTGTAACCACCCAGCATGGTGCCGAGCAATTCCGTGGCTTTTTCGCGGCTGATCAGTGTGGATTTCTCGGCGCCGTGCGCCACGGCGGCCAGGTAGCTGGCCTTGACCTTGGCAGCATCGTCGACACCGGCGGGCACGCGATGCGTGATCAGGTCCAGCAGCATGGTTTCTTCACCAGCAGGTGGGTTTTTCAGCAACTCGATCAACTCGGCGGTTTGCTGTGCCGTCAGGGGCAGGGCGGGGATGCCGAGGGTGGCGCGCTCAGCAACGTGGGCACGGTAGGCTTGCAACATGGTCAACTCCTTCTAAATCAAAAAATGAACGACCTGATCATCAGGCCGAGAAAAAAACCTGGGCAGGATCATGGCTTGGCAGCTTGGCCGTCTGGTGGGCACGCACCAGCACCTGCCAAAAATAGCGGTAACTGGCACGGTCATGCAGATGGCCATCAAGCGAAATCGGTGCCCAATCAGCCGCATGGGCAGCACAAACGATGCGACTGGCCTGGGCGACTTCATTGGCCGCTGGCGCAAAGGCCGCCAGGATGGGGCGAATCTGGTCGGGGTGAATGCTCCACATGCGACCAAATCCCAGGGCACGGCTGGCGTACCTGGCCGCTGCCTCCAGTTTGGCAATGTTCTTGAATTCGGTCACCACGCAATGTGCGGCCGTCTTGCCAAAGGCATGACAGGCCGCTGTGATCGCCAGCTTGGCGCGCACCACCAGGGGGTGACTGAACTGGTCCAAGTCTTCGGGTCGGCTGAATTCCGAGGTGCCCATGGCACTGGCCGGAATTGCGCCGCCGTGGGCAGAGACAAAATCCATCAAGCCAAAACTGAGCGACTCCACGCGGGGATGTGCGGCAATGGCAGCCACATGGTGCACTGCCAGCGGTGACTCGATCAGCACGTGCAGCGGCAAAGGCGAGGTGCGACCGTTTGTTTTTTCAGCCTGACCTATGTGAATCAGGGCGCGCTCAATGTCAGCGACCGAGTCTACCTTTGGGATCATCACATGGCACAAGGCATGTGCCGCGCGCCCCACAATGGTGGCTACGTCACCGGCAAACGCGGGGTGGTCGACCGGATGCACCCGGGCCGCAATGCGGGGCTGGCCATGAGGCGCCAGAGGCTGGCTCGCAGCCCAAGTGTTTTCAGCCAGTTCCGCCACCATCTGGGCATGGTCTTTTTCACCGCCAACCGGCGCGCCGTCTTCGCAATCCAGCGTGACGTCAAACGCGCAAGTCCCCAATTCCTGGGCCAGTTCGGCCTGCAAAGCCAGACTCTTGACCATGCGCGCCTGGACGCCGCAATAGTGGTCGCACACCGGCAGGGGTGTGGCCGCTGCCGGGCCCAGCAAGACGTCGCGCGGATGGGTCACGAGCCTGACTCTGGACGGGTGGTTTACAGCAGGTGGGCGACGCCGGCCTGCTCGTCTTGCAGTTCTTTCAGCGTTTTATTGATGCATTCTTGGCTGAAGGCGTCGATGGGCAGACCTTCAACCATCTTGTATTCGCCGTTCTCGCAGGTCACGGGGAAACCAAACATCACATCGGCCGGAATGCCGTATTCGCCGTTGGAGGGAATACCCATGGTGACCCACTTGCCGTTGGTGCCCAGAGCCCAGTCGTGCATGTGGTCAATGGCGGCGTTGGCGGCCGAGGCTGCAGACGATACGCCACGTGCCGCGATGATGGCCGCGCCACGCTTGCCCACCGTGGGCAGGAAGGTATTGGCGTTCCAGTCGGCGTCGTTGATCATGTCCTTGACGCTTTCGCCGTTGATGGTGGCAAAACGGTAGTCAGCGTACATGGTGGGTGAGTGATTGCCCCAGACCGCCATCTTTTCGATGTCGGCCACGGCCTTGCCGGTCTTGGAGGCCAGTTGGCTCAAGGCACGGTTGTGGTCCAGACGCAGCATGGCGGTGAAGTTCTTGCGTGGCAGGTCGGGCGCGCTCTTCATGGCAATGTAGGCGTTGGTGTTGGCCGGATTACCCACCACCAGCACGCGCACGTTGCGGCTGGCCACGGCATTCAGGGCCTTGCCCTGGGCCGTGAAAATTTCGGCATTCACGGCCAGCAATTCAGCGCGTTCCATGCCCGGGCCACGGGGACGTGAGCCGATCAACAGGGCGTAATCCACGTCTTTGAACGCGGTCATCGGGTCGCTGTGGGCTTCCATGCCAACGAGCAAGGGAAATGCGCAGTCCTGAAGTTCCATCATCACGCCTTGCAGCGCCTGTTGGGCTTTTTCGACGGGAACTTCCAGCAGGCTCAAGACGATGGGCTGGTCCTTGCCGAGCATTTCGCCCGAAGCGATACGAAACAGGATGGCGTAACCAATTTGACCTGCGGCACCGGTAACGGCTACACGGACGGGCTTTTTGCTCATGGCGAAATCTCCAGAAGGTTTAAGAAATAATTCAGCGGGCGCAGGGCGAGCATCACAAGGCCAACCCCTTAGCAAACCAAGTGTACTCTGGAAAACCCTGATTCGTCAATTTGTCTTATGTCTTATATAAGATATGATTCGGCAAAAATGACAATGCCGCAAATCGAGACAAATCCACCATGCAAACCTTTCCTGATCCTGTCATCGAGCCCGTTCTGATGGCGCCAGAGCCTGCCATTTTGCAGGCCGCCTCGGCAACGCCGGCCTTCAGTCCGTTGTACCAGCAAATCAAGGGCCTGATCCTCAACAGTTTGCGGGTAGGCGAATGGAAGCCCGGCGAAATGATTCCAAGCGAGATGGATCTGGCGGGGCGTTTTCATGTGAGCCAGGGCACGGTGCGCAAGGCCATCGATGAATTGGCGGCCGAAAACCTGCTCTTGCGCCGCCAGGGCAAGGGCACCTTTGTCGCCACCCATGCAGAGCAACAAGTGCAGTTCAGGTTTCTCAAGTTGGTCCCCGACAGCGGCACGCAGGGCAGCGAAGGCCCGGCACAGCGGGACATCATTGAGTGCAAGCGCAGTCGCGCCACCGCCGACGTGGCCCGCGCGCTGGCCTTGCGCAACGGCGACACCGTGCTGCAGGCCCGGCGCGTGCTCAGTTTTGGCGGCGTGCCCATCATTTTGGAGGACATCTGGTTGCCCGCAGCCCCGTTCAAGGGTTTGACGGCGGAGCAACTGGCCAGCTACCAAGGCCCCATGTACGCCCTGTTCGAGACCGAATTCAATGTTCGGATGGTGCGTGCCGAAGAAAAAATACGGGCCATTCCGGCGACCGCCTTGCATGAGCAGCACCTGAAAGTGGCGATTGGCACACCCTTGCTGAGCGTCGAGCGCGTGGCCTACACCTACCGTGATGAACCCATGGAACTGCGCCGCGGTTACTACCGGACGGACACCCATCATTACCACAACACGCTCGGATGAACTTTTTGTTGACCTATGTCAGCTTGAAGTTCGCATGATGTGTCATCCTCGCAGGCTGAAACTTTTTGATTGACAAAAACACTGCGCCAAAGGATCCAAGGGCCTGGCGCTTGCTGCATTGCAATAGAATTTATAAGTTATCTTTTTACGCACGGTTACCTAGTTGTTACCTCAACCATGAAAGCATCGTATGTCTGAATCAGCGGCCAGCACAGCAAAAAAACGTCCGGAGTTTTACAACATTGATGGCGCATCGCTCATCAGTTACAGGTGGCCACTTGCGTCGATTGCCTCGGGCATGCACCGCGTCAGCGGCGCCATCCTGTTTTTCCTGATGCCTTTCATCATCTGGATGTTTGACAATTCCATCTCTTCCGAAATTTCTTTTTTGAAGTTCAAGGCGGCCTTTAACGAAGGCATGCTGGGTTTGCCGGGCTTCATTTGGAAGCTGGTGGCACTGGGCATCATCTGGGCCAGTTTGCACCACTTCATTGCCGGCATGCGCCACCTCTGGATGGATACCCACCACGAACACGTCACCAAGGATTTCGGCCGCCAGACGGCTGCCGTGGTGCTGGTGCTCACGCTCACACTCACGCTGGTGCTGGGCGCCAAGCTGTTCGGTCTTTACTAATTTATTGAAACTTTGCGGGACAGACCGCAGCCACGCATAGCGAGCCAGCTCTGTCCTCAACTGATTAAAGGAGTCATTCATGTCTGTCAATTTCGGATCTCATCGCCTGGTTGTTGGTGCCCACTACGGCATGCGCGACTGGTTGTCGCAACGCGTCACCGCCGTCCTCATGGCCCTGTTCACGGTGCTGGTGCTGGCGCAGCTGATCTTCAGCAAGGGCCCGATCGGTTACGAGTTGTGGGCCGGCATTTTTTCGCCGCAGTGGATGAAGTCACTGACCTTCCTGGTTATCCTCTCCATGCTCTACCACGTGTGGGTGGGCATGCGCAATATTTTTCAGGATTACGTCAAACCCTACGGCGTGCGTTTTGTCATGCACGTGTTTGCCATTGCCTGGCTGATTGCCTGCACCGGTGGCGCCATCGAAGCTTTGTGGCGCTTGTAAACTTTCTTTTTGAAAAGAAAGTCTTTGCATGTCCTGGTATTTCCCGGGGTGTGCTGTAACCCATACTCAAGACAAAAAAATCCATCATGACTGCAACCTCCAAACTTCAAACGCGTAAATTTGACGTCGTCATCGTCGGCGCTGGCGGCGCCGGCATGAGTGCTTCGCTGCAACTGGCCAATGCCGGCCTGAATGTGGCGGTACTCTCCAAGGTGTTCCCGACCCGTTCGCACACCGTGGCGGCTCAGGGCGGCATTGGCGCCAGCCTGGGCAACATGGCTGAAGACAACTGGCACTACCATTTCTACGACACCATCAAGGGCTCTGACTGGCTGGGTGACCAGGACGCCATCGAGTTCATGTGCCGTGAAGCGGCCAAAGTGGTGTACGAGCTTGAACACTATGGCATGCCGTTTGACCGCAACCCGGATGGCACCATCTACCAGCGCCCTTTTGGCGGCCACTCCAGCAACTACGGTGAAAAGCCGGTGCAGCGTGCCTGCGCAGCCGCGGACCGTACCGGCCACGCCATGCTGCACACGTTGTACCAGCAAAACGTCAAGGCCCGCACCAACTTCTTTGTGGAGTGGATGGCGCTGGATCTGATTCGCGATGCTGAGGGCGATGTGGTGGGTGTCACCGCGCTGGAAATGGAAACCGGTGAAATCCACGTGCTGCGCGCCAAGAGCGTGATGTTGGCCACCGGTGGCGCAGGGCGCATTTTTGCGGCATCCACCAACGCCTACATCAACACCGGCGACGGTCTGGGTATGGCGGCGCGCGCCGGCATTCCGCTGCAAGACATGGAGTTCTGGCAGTTCCACCCCACCGGCGTCGCCGGCGCGGGCGTGCTACTGACCGAAGGCTGCCGCGGCGAAGGCGCGATTCTGCGCAACAGCAATGGCGAGCGTTTCATGGAGCGTTATGCCCCCACCATGAAAGACCTGGCCCCGCGCGACTTTGTTTCGCGTTGCATGGACCAGGAAATCAAGGAAGGCCGCGGTTGCGGTCCCAACAAGAACTACATCAACCTCGACATGACGCACCTTGGGGCTGAGACCATCGCCCTGCGTCTGCCCAGCGTGTTTGAAATTGGTCACAACTTTGCCAACGTGGACATCACCAAGGAACCCATTCCTGTGGTGCCCACCATCCACTACCAGATGGGCGGTATCC
>JBASJO010000197.1:0-4829 GCA_049655365.1 Rhodoferax sp.
GGATAGGCGCGCGCGGCCCAGTAGGTCGGCGGCACTGCCGGGCTGGATCGCCAGGCCGGGCGCGGCAATGTGGATGCCCAGCACCACGGTGCCGGTGCCCAGGCCCTGCACCGACAGCGCATCGTCGATCTCGGTAGTGGCCGAATCGTCAATCGACAAGGCGCGCGCCGGGGACAGCGGCAGCTCGTCCTTGATCGGGGGCGCGTCAAATTTCGGGAAGCCGGTGCCCTTGGGGAAGTTTTCAAGCAAAAAACGCTTCCAGTGGAACTGGTAGGGCGAGTCGATGGCGCCGGCCTTGATCAGCAAGTCCAGCGGGCCCAGGTGCGTGGCGCGCGAGGCCTCGACCACGGCCTTGTATTCGGGCGCGTTCTTGTCGGGCTTGAACAGGATCTTGTAAAGCTGGTCGCGGATGGCCTGCGGGCAAACACCTTCACTCAGTTCCTTGACCCAGGCCTCAATCTGCAGCAGCAACTGTTTCTTTTTTTCGATGGCCGCCAGGGCTTGGGCCAGGATGTCGGCCGAGGCCTTTTTAAAGCGGCCCTTGCCGGCGCGGCGAAAGTAGTGCGGCGCCTCATACAGTGCCATCAGCGTGCCGGCTTGTTGCTCCAGCGTGGCGTGTTCCGAGAAGTAGTCGCGCGCCAGCTCGGCAAAGGCAAAGTCGCCCTCGGGGGCAAATTCCCAGGCCATGTCGAGCTCGATGCCGGCGGCCACGGCCTGCGCGCCCGCCATCAAGTCGTGCGGTGTGGGCTTGTCGAACTTGAGCAGCATGTTGGCCGACTTGACCTTGACGCGCTTGCCCGAGTCCAGCTCGACTTGTGCCGAGGTGTCGGCCTCGGAGAGGATGCGCCCGGCCAGGAATTTGCCGGTTTCTTCAAATAATAAGTACATCGGCGAATTGTCCCATGGCTTGCTGGTGTTGTCGGTACGCCCGCCAGCGGCCAGTTTCGGGCTGGCACCCAGTTAAAAATATATTTGTTAAAATGTAATCTTTGGATGCCCTGTCTGGTGACTGAATTTTTACCAGCGCATCTTGCAGGAGTAGGGCTATGAAAAAGCAAAGCTTGGCGGCAAAAAAACCTTTGTATCTTGTTCTGATCAGCGTTCACGGCTTGATCCGGGGGCACGACCTGGAGCTCGGGCGCGATGCCGACACCGGCGGCCAGACCAAGTACGTGGTGGAGCTGACGCGCGCGCTGGGTGAGCGTGCCGACGTTGAACGGGTGCTGCTGCTGACGCGGCGCGTGGTCGACAGTCAGGTGAGTCCCGACTATGCCGAAGTGTTTGAGCCGCTGTCTGACAAAGCCAGTATCGTGCGCATTGCCTGCGGTGAAGACAAGTACCTGCGCAAGGAAATGCTGTGGGACACGCTGGAGAACTTTTCCGACAATGTGCTGGCCTTCCTCAAGAGCCAGCCCCGCATGCCGGACGTGTTGCACAGCCATTACGCCGATGCCGGCTACGTGGGCTCGCGCCTGTCGCACCAGTTGGGTATTCCGCTGGTGCATACCGGCCACTCCCTGGGGCGCAACAAACGCCTGCAGTTGCTGGCCAGCGGCATCAAGCGCAGCGAGATTGAATCCACCTACCACATCTCACGCCGCATCGAGGCCGAAGAAACCACGCTGGGTTCCGCTGAGTGCGTCATCACCAGCACCCAGCAAGAAATTGAGCAGCAGTACGGCCTGTACGACTTTTACCAGCCTGAGCGCATGCGGGTCATTCCGCCAGGGACAGACCTGACGCAATTTTTTCCACCCCAAGGTGATGAAAAAAAGAGCCCGATTGCGCTGGCACTTGAAAGGCAGTTGGCGCAGCCCAACAAGCCGATGATTCTGGCGCTGGCCCGGCCAGACCCCAAAAAGAACCTGTTGACCTTGATTGCGGCCTATGGAGAGTCGCCGGCCTTGCAGCAAGCCGCCAACCTGGTCCTCGTGGCGGGCAACCGCGACGACATTCAGGAGCTGGAGAGCGTCGCCAAAACCGTGTGGACCGACATCCTGCTGGCCATCGACAAATATGACCTGTATGGCAAAGTGGCCTACCCCAAACACCACAAACCGGAAGAGGTGGCAGTGCTCTACCGGCTGGCCGCCGCCTCGCGCGGTGTTTTTGTCAACCCGGCGCTGACCGAGCCCTTTGGCCTGACGCTGATCGAGGCGGCGGCCAGCGGTCTGCCGATTGTGGCCACCGAGGACGGCGGCCCGACCGACATCATTCGCAATTGCCGCAACGGCCACCTGATCAACCCGCTCGACAGGGCGGCGATGGCGGACACGCTGCTGTTGGCCCTGGCAGACAGGGTCGCGTGGCGGCGCTTTTCCAGGAATGGGATCGCTGGCGTGCGCAGCTTCTACTCGTGGCCGGCGCACGTGGATAGCTATTTGTCGGTGATCCGGTCGCTGGTTGAAAAAGCAGAGCCCCGGATCCGCATGTATTTGCGGCGACGCACGGGCACTTTCCGTGAACAGGCCATTTTTACCAGCCTGGACCAAAACCTGATCGGTGACACGGTGTCATTGGTGCCTTTTTTGCAAACCATGCAGGAACACCGCAAGTCAATCATCTTTGGCATTGCCACTGGGCGCAGCCTGGACGATGCACTGAGCATTTTGAAGCGGCACAACATTCCCCAGCCGGATGTGCTGATCACCGGGCAGGGCACGCAGATCCATTACGCGCCCAATCTGACCGAGGACGCGGTTTGGGCGCGCCATATCGACCATTTGTGGAACCGGCAGGCGGTGCGCGACGTTCTCCAAGAGATGCCGGGACTGACGATGCAGCCCAAGGGCAACCAAAGCGCGTTCAAGCTGAGTTACTTCATGGATCCCGCGGCGACGGATGTCAACGAAATCCGACGGCTGTTGCTGCGTAATGAGCAGGCCGTGAACGTGATTTTTTCGTTCGGACAGTTTCTTGACGTGCTCCCAATACGCGCCTCCAAGGGGCTCGCCTTGCGCTGGTGCGCCGAAAAATTTGGTTTTCCGCTGGAGCAGACGCTGGTCGCCGGTGTCACGGGCGCCGACGCAGACATGTTGCGCGGCAACACGCTGGGCGTGGTGGTGGACAACCGGCACCTTGGCGAGCTGGCAGACCTGGCGAATATCGAGAAGATCTATTTTTCAAAACAGCCGCATGCGGCGGGCATTCTGGAGGCCATGACGCACTACCGCTTTTTCGCCGACGACAACGCCGGAACCTCAGTATGAGCCCCTTGCTGCTTTGCACCGACCTGGACCGTACCCTGATTGCCAACGGCGCCCAGCCCGTCTCAAAGGGGGCGCTGGCGTTGTTTAGGCAACTGGTGCGCCGCGAAGACGTGACGCTGGCCTACGTGAGCGGCAGGCACCAGGCGCTCATTGCGCAGGCGATGCTTGATTTCGACCTGCCGCAACCCGCTTTTGTCATTGCCGATGTGGGGACAACGATCTACCAGGTCGCGCCATCCGGCTGGCAGCAAAACGAGGCATGGTGCGCGCAGATGGCCCCGGACTGGCATGGCCTGGCGCACGACGACCTGTGTCGCCTGCTGGAGGTGTTCCCGGCGCTGCAGCTGCAGCCCCGGGAAAAGCAGAACCGCCACAAGCTCAGCTACCACGTGGCGCAGGCAGAAGATGCGCCAAGCCTGATCCGCGCGGTCGAGGCCCGTCTGAAACAGGCGCACATCAAGGCGAACCTGATCTGGAGCATCGATGAACCTGCCGGGCTGGGCTTGCTCGATATTCTGCCCGCCAGCGCCAACAAGCTGCACGCCATCCGTTTCCTGATGCAACAAAACGGCTATCAGGAAGAGGACACCCTGTTTGCAGGCGACAGCGGCAACGACCTGGATGTGCTGCTCAGCGGCATCCCCGCCGTGCTGGTGGCCAATGCCGACCCGCAGGTCAAAAACCAGGCCACTGCCGCCAAGCCTGACACCCTGTATCTGGCGCATGGCGGCTACCTGGGGATGAACGGCAATTACAGTGCGGGTATTCTGGAGGGCGTGGCCCATTACCACCCGGCGCTCGACGCCTGGTTGCGCGCGCAACAACAGAAACTTTTGGGAGACCACTGATGTACGAACAAGCGTCACATGCGGTGTTGAACGACATCCTGCGGGAGCTCAAGCCCGAGATCGGCAACTTTCGGCTGCGCCATTTTTACACCCGGCTGGGCGCCAATTTTTATGCCATCCACTCCCTGTTTCATCTGCTCTACGGTGACCGGCCGGATTTCAAGGCGCAGATGGTCAGCCTGGTCGAGACGCTGGCGGTGCGCTACATGGAGCGCAGCCCGGCCTTGCGCAAGTCAGACCTGGCCCGGGAGCGCGACTACAACTGGTTCCTGAGCCAGAAATGGGTGGGCATGGCGCTGTATTGCGACCGCTTTGCCGACGACCTGAAGGGCCTGCGCACCAGGCTGCCTTACCTGCAGGATCTGGGCATCAACATGCTGCACATCATGCCGATCCTGGATTGCCCGCCAGTCCATGCCGACGGTGGCTATGCCATCAGGGATTTCTTCAAGGTGGACCCGCGTTACGGCAGCACGGAAGAAGTGGAAGCGCTGGCGGCCACGTTAAAGAAGCGCGACATGCTGCTGGTGCTCGATGTGGTGGTCAACCACACCTCGAACGAGCACGACTGGGCGCAACGGGCGCAAAGTGGCGACAAAAAATACCAGGACTACTACTACGTGTTTGACGACCGCGAGATGCCCGACACCTTCGAGGAAACCATGCCCGAAGTGTTTCCGGCCACGGCACCCGGCAACTTCACTTGGGACGAGGCCATGGGCAAGTGGGTCATGACGGTGTTCAACCACTACCAGTGGGACCTCAATTACCG
>JBASJO010000198.1:0-4149 GCA_049655365.1 Rhodoferax sp.
GCCATCAGCAGCCGGGCTTTGGCAAAACGGGTGTCAAAGTCGCGCTTGTTTTGGGTAATTTTTTTGTCAAACTGCTCAATCGTCCAGCTGGCATGGGGGCCGGTAGCGGCAGATTGAATGGCATCGAGCCATTGTGACAAGGCCTCAAAACGCAGTTGGCGCGGAATCTCTGTGAGCTTGGGAGCCAGTGTGGCGTCGGCTTCTTCCAGGCCACCCAGCTCAATCAACAGTTTGATGTAGTCATAACGGGCGTCGTCGTTGCCGGGGTCGGCGGCCAGTGCGTCGGCCAGCTTGGTCAGAGCTGCATCGGTATCACCCGCCTGAAGAAGTTCCTGGGCGGCATCGGCCTCGGCTTCGGCCATCAGGGCCTTTTCGCTGGGCAGGTGTTTGTCCAGAAAGCTGCGTATCTGGGGGCCGGTCTGGGCGCCCATGAAGCCGTCGACCGGCTTGCCACCCATCATCAAAATACAGGTGGGAATGCTGCGGATGCCAAAGGCCTGCGCCAGTTGCTGCTCCTGGTCCGAGTCGATCTTGACCAGCGTGAAGCGGCCTGCATAGTCCACTTCAAGCTGTTCCAGAATGGGCCCGAGCGTCTTGCAGGGGCCGCACCAGGGTGCCCAGAAGTCGATCAGGATCGGCGTGTTCATGGAGGCGGCGATGACCTCGGTTTCAAAATTTTGGAGGGTGACGTTAATCATGGTTCTGGGTGGCTCGGGTCAAACGTAAAATTCGGGCATGAACTCAATACAAATCGGTGTGCTCATGGGCTCCAGCTCGGACTGGGACACCATGCAGCACGCAGTCCACATTCTCCAACAGTTTGGCATCCCTCACGAGGCCAGGGTGGTCTCGGCGCACCGAATGCCCGACGATATGTTTGCCTATGCCGATACCGCGGTGGGCCGGGGCCTGAAGGCCATCATCGCCGGCGCCGGTGGCGCAGCGCACTTGCCCGGCATGCTGGCAGCCAAAACCACGGTGCCAGTGCTGGGTGTCCCGGTGGCCAGCAAGCACCTGAGCGGGGTGGATTCGCTGCACAGCATTGTGCAAATGCCCAAGGGCATTCCGGTGGCCACCTTTGCCATCGGTGCCGCCGGGGCGGCCAATGCCGCGCTGTTTGCGGTGGCCATGCTGGCCAATTCCGACATCGTGCTGCGCGTCAAGCTGGAAGATTTTCGCGCTGAACAAACCCAGATGGCACGCGGCATGACCTTGCCGCCCAAGCTATGAGCGGCCCGATGTTGTTGCCCGGTGCCACCGGCTTGAACGGCAGTGGCCAGCCCACCACGCTGGGTGTGATGGGCGGCGGCCAGTTGGGGCGCATGTTTGTGCAGGCGGCGCAAGCCATGGGGTACTTCACCGTGGTGCTTGACCCGGATGTCATCAGCCCGGCCGGGCTGGTGAGCCACTACCACATCCAGACCGACTACCTGGACCAGCAGGGCCTGGCCCAACTGATGCAGCGCTGTGCCGCCGTGACCACCGAATTTGAAAACGTGCCGGCCCCCGCGCTGGTCACCCTGGGCGCTGCGCGCCCCACCGCACCCAGCGCCGACGCGGTAGCCATTGCGCAGGACCGCATCAAGGAAAAAGCCCACTTGGCACGTAGCGGGGTGCCGGTGGCGCCCTACGCCGTGATTGAATCGGCCGAGCAGCTGGCGGCGGTACCTGAAGCGCTGTTGCCCGGTATTTTGAAAACAGCCCGTCTGGGCTACGACGGCAAGGGCCAGGTGCGTTGCAGCAGCCGCGCGGAGCTCATCAGCGCCTGGGATGCGTTGAATCAGGTGCCCTGTGTGCTGGAGCAGATGCTGCCCCTGGCGGCCGAATGTTCGGTGATTGTGGCGCGCGGCTGGGACGGCGCCATGGTGCACTTTGCGCCGCAGCGCAATTTGCACCGCGATGGCATCCTGGCGGTGACCGAAGCCTACACCGGCAACATGCCAAGCGCGCTGGCTGATCAGGCGGTGGCTGCGGCGCGCGCGATTGCCGAAGAATTGAACTACGTGGGTGTGCTGTGCGTGGAGTTTTTTGTGTTGCAGGAGGGTAAGCCCGAATGCGCCGCGCTGGGCGGCCTGGTCGTCAACGAGATGGCACCGCGCCCGCACAACAGTGGCCACTACACGCTGGATGCCTGCGATGTGTCGCAGTTTGAGCTGCAGGTGCGCACCCTGGCGGGTCTGCCGTTGACGCAGCCGCGTCAGCACAGCGCCTCCGTGATGTTGAATTTGCTCGGTGATTTGTGGGTGGACGGCACCACGCCTGCCTGGGACCGGGTGCTGGCCCTGCCCGGCGTGCACTTGCACTTGTACGGCAAGCTCAAAGCCAGCAAGGGGCGCAAGATGGGGCATTTGACCGTCACGGCTGTCACCCCGGAGCAGGCCCGCAGCACGGCGCTGGCGGCCGCCAGTGTGTTGGGCATCGCGCCGTTTTAATGGCTTGACACCATGATTCTGCCAGGGGACGCCCCTGAATCCATCGCCGCTGCAGCCCATTGCCTCCGGTCGGGCGGATTGTTGGGGCTGCCGACCGAAACGGTGTATGGCCTGGCCGCCAATGCCGACGACGATGCAGCCGTGGCGCAAATTTTCAAAGCCAAAGGCCGCCCGGCAGACCACCCTTTGATTGTCCATGTGGCCGATGCCAGTGCGGTGGCGCATTACGCGTCGGACGTGCCCGAGTTTGCCCGCCAGCTCATGCAGGCCTTTTGGCCCGGCCCGCTGACCCTGATCCTGCCGCGGCGGTCAGGGATTGCCAACGCCACCGCCGGTGGCAACTCCACCATTGGCCTGCGCTGCCCGTCGCACCCGGTCGCGCAAGCTGTGCTGAATGCGCTCAGAGACACCTCCATGCCTTTGTGCGTTTGGGGTCTGGCTGCGCCCAGTGCCAACCAGTTTGGCCGTGTCAGCCCCACCACAGCGGCGCATGTGCAGGGTGAATTTGGCGACGACCTGCTGATTCTGGACGGCGGCGCCTGTGATGTGGGCATCGAGTCCACCATCATCGACTGCAGCCGTGGCCAGCCGGTACTGCTGCGTCCGGGGGCCATCACGCCAGAACAGGTGCAGGCGGTGTGTGGTTTGAAGGTGCTGACCAAAGAAGAGCTGCAAACGCTGGATGCACCAGCCCCCAAGGCCTCGGGCACATTGGAATCGCATTACGCACCGCGGGCGCAGGTGCGACTGATGGATGTGCAGCAGATGCAAGCGGCTTTGCGCGACCAGTTGAATCAGGGCGGCGTGGCGGTGTGGCATCGCAGCCCGATGGGGTCGCTTGTCGCCGGCGTGTTGTATCAGCGCATGCCCTCTGACCCAGTCACTGCCGCCCGCCAATTGTTTGCGATCTTGCGTGCCTTTGACTTGCACGGTGTCGCGCAAATCTGGGTCGAAGCCCCACCGACGGCGTCTGAATGGGACGGTGTGCGGGACCGTTTGCAGCGGGCGGCCGCCAGTTAATTGGCGCTTACCGGTAGCGCAGCTTCATCACCAGAATGATGCTCGCCAGCGCCAGCGTGACCACGTTGGCAATCACCACCGGCCAGGCACCCAGCAGCAGGCCATAAATTAGCCACATGGCCACGCCCAGTGTGAACGCGCTGTACATGCCTAGCGAGATACCCCGGACATCTTTGGTGCGGAAAGTGTGCAGCGCCTGCGGTAAAAAGCTGATGGTCGTCAAAATGGCAGCCAAGGTGCCGATCAGGTCAGTGAGGTTCATGGTTTCAGGTCAGTAGGAAAGATGCGCATCGGCATCACGGGGTCCGATTGTCCATCACCGCCCAGTCAATCAGGGCATCCAGCGCCGGGCGAACCGCAGCGGCGTTGGGGTGATTGACGATGGCCACGATCACGTAACGCTTGCCGCTGGCAGCGTGGACATAGCCCGCCAGTGCGGTCACATCTTTGAGGCTGCCGGTTTTCAGGTGGGCGCTGGCGCTGTTGGCCAGACTGCGTTTGAGGGTGCCGTCCACGCCCACCAGGGAAAGCGATGACATTAATTCAGGCATGGTGGGCGAGGCATAGGCCAGTTGCAGCAATTGCCCCAACTGCTGGGCACTGATGCGGTTGTGCCGCGACAGGCCCGAGCCGTTGTCAATGGTCGGGATGTCGCTGGCGCTGATGCGGCGCTGCCACCATTGGCGCACTGCTTCAC
>JBASJO010000199.1:0-5562 GCA_049655365.1 Rhodoferax sp.
GATGTGGCCGCCATGAAGCGGGCCAACCACGAGAAAGCCAGCATGCTGGCCTGAGACTTTGTGGGTCAGACCACTCGCGTAGCGACGTGCTCTGACCCCAACCGATTAGATGCTGCGTGACTTGCGCGCCAGTTCGAGCGAGGTGATCATGCGCTGCAATTCAGTGGCCCTGGACTTCGGGTAATTCTCGAAACGGCAGCCGACATGGTAGATCGGACTGCCGGTGTTTCTGATATTTTGCAGGTAGGTGATTTTCAGATCGGTCTCGGTCTTGCCCATGTTGCGGCAATCCAGCACGGCCTGGGTCAGCAGGGTGCCCACCGGCAGAATTTCCAGGGATGCATCCTTGGAGCGTAGGCCCACGCCGCCGAGCGACAGGTCGAAAATTTCCAGGGTGATCTGGCGCCGGTCGGGCAGTCTCGCAATGCAGCGGTAGGGGTCCTTGAGCGGGGTCTCGACCCTGAAAAAATCACGCCGCTGCATCCGGTACAGGCTTTCGGGAATCGGTGAGCGAAAGGCAAAGCAGCCTTCGAACAGGTGCTGCTCCGGCTGCCCGCCCACGAACTGGATGCGGACACCGTCCTGCGTGGCGGAAAAATAATTGGCGTCCGATTCCAGCAGGGAGCGGTTGTAGATCGGCTCGGCGCTGCCATCGTAAATGAAAAATCCGGCCTCCATGTTCACGTCCAGGATGCGCGTCACGATCCGGTGCGGACGGTGGCTGCAGGCCACGGTGAGAAATTCCTTGCGGCTCATCAGTTGCTGCAAGACGTTGCCGATGGCCTTGGGATGCGAGATTCGGTAATCTTCGAGCGGGGCAAACACGTCGCTCAAGGCTTGTGAAATTGTGGTGTCCATGGTCAGTCGCTGGTGTCGTTTGCCGGAAGCGGGAAGCTATTGAAGCAGAGCTTCTATTGCATCACATAAAGCGGGATTTTCCTGGCTGCCATGCGCAATGGCCTGCCTGGGTGAAACGCGCATGAGCTCGGTCAGATCGCCGGTCTGCATGGCCTTGGCAAACAGCCAGCCCTGAAAGGCCTCGCATCCGTTCTGGCGCAAAAAGACCAGTTGCGCATTGGTTTCCACGCCCTCGGCGATCAGGGTCATGCCCAGGCTTTGCGCCAGGGCAATGATGGCGCGGGTGATGGCCGCATCATTGGCGTCATGCATCACGCCATCCATGAATCGCTTGTCGATCTTGAGCTTGTGCACCGGCAGTGACTTGAGGTAGGCCAGCGACGAATAGCCGGTGCCAAAGTCGTCCAGTGCCACGCGGCAGCCCAGCGCCACCAGGGCATCCAATTGCTCGCGCGCCTGCTCGGGATGGGTCATGGCGACCGATTCGGTGATTTCGATGTCGAGCCACCTTGCCTCGGCCCCGGTGCGCAGCAGGGTGTCGCGCACTTTTTGAGGCAGGTCATGCTGGCGAAATTGTTGTGCCGACACGTTGACGGAGACCCGCAGTGGTGTGCCGGCCTGCATCCAGGCCGCAATCTGGGTGCAGGCGGTTTCCAGCACCCAGTCGGACAGGGGCAGGATCAGGCCGGTGGCTTCGGCCACCGGAATAAACCGCGCCGGCGACACCTGTCCCAGTTCGGCGTCGTGCCAGCGCAGCAAGGCCTCGGCACCCACGATGGCACCGGTCAGCACATCCACCTGCGGCTGGTAGTGCAGCTGCAGTGTCCCGGTTTCAAGGGCGACCTTGAGTCGGGCGTGCAGTACCATGTCCTCGTGCACCTTGCGGTCCAGGTCCTTGCAGTACAGCTTGAAATTGCCGCGCCCGTCGGCCTTGGCATCGTACATGGCCAGGTCGGCATACCGCAGCAGGGTTTCGCTGTCCGAGGCGTCATCGGGGTAAAACGCGATGCCGATGCTGGCGCCGGAGTACACGTCCTGCTCCTCCAGGCGATAGGCCACCTTGAGTGCCAGCAGGAGTTTGCTGGCCACGGTGGCCGCCTCGTCCTTGTCAACCATCTGGGTCAACAAAATGGCGAACTCGTCGCCGCCCATGCGTGCCAGCATGTCGTTCTCGCGCAGCAGTTGGCGCATGCGCTGACTCACCTGCACCAGCAGGGCGTCGCCGCTGGCATGGCCGTAGCCGTCATTGACATTCTTGAAATCATCCAGGTCCAGGAACATGATCGCCATGTGCAGCCCCGAGCGATTGGTCTGCGCCATGGCCTGCTTCAATTGCAGGTGAAACAGCCAGCGGTTGGGCAGACCGGTGAGCTCATCGTGGGTGGCCTGGTATTTGAGGGATTCTTCAAACTTCTTGCGCTCGGTCAGGTCGCGGATGTAGGCAATGGCGTGGTGCGAGTCCTCGTCCTCCCAGTGGCCCAGGGAAATGTCCACCGGCAGCACCGTGCCGTCGCGGCGCAGCATTTTCAGATCGATCAGGCCCATGGCGCGGGAATGCGGCTGCATGAAATAGCTCAGCATCATTTGGGCATGGCTGGCGCGCATCTGTTCCGGCAAAAACAGGCTGACATTCTGGCCGACCAGTTCATGCGGCGCATAGCCCGACAGTGTTTCCATGCTGGGGTTGGCCATCAGGATGCCGCCGGTTTGGTCAACCCACAAAATGCCATCGGGCGCGGCATTGAGGGTCACATTTTCACGCAGGTACTGTGCCGACAGCCGCTCCAGGGGGCGGCGCAGCGCCTCGTTGAAGGTGGCATGAAACAAATACAGGTAGGCCGCCACCTTGTACAGGTGGCCCAGCATGTTGGCGCCATCCTTGTCGATGATGCCGAGCATGGTGAAAAACAGTTCGGAGACGGCTGACAGGGCCGCTGCCAGGCCAAGGGCCATGACACATTCGCGGGCCAACACCACGCGGCGCTGCCACAGCACCAGTACGGTGGCCAGGTTGAGGGCGATGATCAGCCATTCCAGGCCGATTTTCAGGGGCGTCAGCCCCTGCCCCGGAATGAACAGCGCCGGCACGAGTTCGGGCCTGCCCAGACCGACATGGGCCAGCCCGCCGACCACCGCGAGCATCAGGGCCAGGGCCAGTCGCTTTCGCAGACGGCTCACTTCCGTGATCGAGGGCACCAGCACATAGGCCAGCAGGGCAAGGGCGGCCAGCATGCGCGCGGCGAGCCAGAAAAAGATGGATTTTTGAGGGCTGTTGGGCGTCACCAGATCAGGCATGCCGGCATAAGACACGGTGTGCAGGAAGTCGAGCAGGCCGACGCCCAGGAAGGCCAGGCCCAGCAGCACCACAGCCCCCTTGCGCGTTGACAGGATGGCGCGGTAGCCGGTCACGAAGATCAGCATCGCGACCACCACGGCGAACAATTCAACGACCGTGTGCCACAGCAAAAATACCTGCGCATCGATCACCATCTGGCGCGACGGATTTGACACCCACCACAGCAGCGGTACGGCCAGCGCCAGCAGGGTCAGGCCAGCGGCGCTCTGATAAGGGTGCGTGTGTTTTTGCGGCATGGCTTTGGCTTCGCTGTTCGTGGCGCCCCCGGGGGGCAACACCGTGATCTGGGCTGGATGCTTTCCGGTTGAGGGTGTCAGGCAGAGAACACCTTGACGGCATTCACCAGGCGTTGTGCCCGCTCACTCATGCTGGTGGCGGCCACGCTGCCCTGCTCGACCATGGCGGCGTTTTGCTGGGTCATCTGGTCGAGTTGGGCAACGGCTTGCCCGACCTGTGAGATGCCGATGCTTTGCTCCCGGGAGGCGACCGTGATTTCGGCAATCAGGTCGTTGACACGCTTCACCTGACTGACCATTTCGGTCATGGTCTGGCCGGCATCGGCCACCAAACGGGAACCGCTTTCTACTTTTTCCACCGAATCGTCAATCAGGCCCTTGATTTCCTTGGCCGCCGCCGCAGAGCGGCCGGCCAGACTGCGCACCTCGCTGGCCACGACCGCAAAACCGCGCCCCTGCTCGCCGGCACGGGCCGCCTCGACAGCAGCGTTGAGGGCCAGGATGTTGGTCTGGAAGGCGATGCCGTCAATGACGCTGATGATGTCGGCAATCTTGCGGCTGGAGGCCGAGATCAGGACCATGGTGGACACCACATTGGCCACCGCCTCACCGCCCTTGATGGCCACCTGGGTGGTGGCATTGGCCAACTGGCTGGCCTGCTGCGCCGTGTCCGAATTTTGCCGCACGCTCGCGGTTTGCTGTTCCATGGCGGCCGCCGTTTCCTCCAGGTTCGAGGCGGTCTGTTCGGTCCGGCTCGACAGGTCCTGGTTCGAGGTGGCGATTTCCTGACTGGCCACCTGGACACTGGAGACCTGCTCGTAGACGTCGGCCACCAGCGACTGCAAATTGAGTCCGGCCTGCGTGATGGCGCGCGCGATCATGCCGATTTCGTCGCAGCGGTTGAAGTTCAGGCTCTCGCCGGCTTCACCGCTGGCCACCTGTTGCGCCACCGTCAGGATCTTGCCCAGCGGCGATGTGATCTGGGCCTCGATGAACCAGTCTGCCAGCAACAGGCTGGCTGCCACGGCGGCGCCCGTGGCGGCCAGGGCGACGCCCCCCAGGCCGGACTGGGACAGCGCCCCGCCCATGGCTGCACCCACCAGCAGCAGCGGCAGGCGCACGCGCCAGGCCGTCGGCAGCAATTGCAGCGCGCTGGTCCAGCGCATCAGGCCGGTGCGCACGATCAGGCCGCAATGGAAGGCCAGCCCCGCAGCGCGCCCTTCCTTGAAGCGACGGTAGAGCTCTTCGGTGGCTTCGATTTCTGCGCGCGACGGCTTGGTGCGCACCGACAGATAACCCACGAGCTGGCCATTGCGGCGCATCGGCGCGGCATTGGCGCGCACCCAGTAATGGTCACCGTCGCTGCGGCGGTTCTTGACCAGGGCGGTCCAGGATTGCCCGTCTTTCAGGCTGCGCCACATGTCAGCAAACGCCTCGACCGGCATGTCGGGGTGGCGCACCATGTTGTGCGGTTGCCCGATCAGGTCTTCGGTGGCATAACCACTGGTGCGAATGAAAGCCGCGTTGGCATAGGTGATATGGCTGGACGTATCGGTGGTGGACAACAGGGTCTCGTTGTGGGGAAACTGGTATTCACGCTGCGTTACCGGAAGGTTGGTTCTCATGGCTGTGCTCCTTTAAATCATGACGGGGTGCGGCTGTTCAGTCGACCAGTTTTTCAATCAATCCCATGTCGGCGCTCGACATGAGTTTGTCGATGTCAACGAGAATCAGCATGCGGTCATCGAGCGTGCCCAGACCAATCAGGTAGTCGGTGTCGAGCACCGACCCAATTTCGGGCGCCGGCTTGACCTGATCCGGGCTCAGGGTGATGACATCCGAGACGCTGTCGACCACCATGCCCATGACGCGGTTGGCCATGTTGAGGATGATCACCACGGTGAACTGGTCGTAAGTGGGCGTGCCCAGGTTGAACTTGATGCGCATGTCGATGATCGGCACGATGATGCCGCGCAGGTTCACCACGCCCTTGATGTGCTCGGGTGCGTTGGCGATGCGGGTCACGGTGTCGTAGCCGCGCAGCTCCTGCACCTTCTGGATGTCGATACCGTACTCTTCCTGGCCCAGGGTGAAGGCCAGAAACTCCAGTGG
>JBASJO010000200.1:0-7766 GCA_049655365.1 Rhodoferax sp.
CGTCGCCATGGGACAGCAGCCAGCGTTGGTCAGCAAAGTCGAGCAGGGTCGGGTCGGGCAACAGCGTCATACCGCTGGCTTGGGCGAAGTCCTCGCCGAGCAAAAAATCCCGGTTGCCGTGCATGAAATACACCGGCAGGCGCCTGGAGGTGGCTCGCAAAATTTGTTGGCATTGCCGCGCAAACGCAGCGTCGGGGTCGTCCGTGGCAGCCATGATGTCGTCACCAACCCAGACCTCGAACAAATCTCCCAGGATGAACAGCGCATCGGCAGGCGTGCTGGCCATGTAGCGCTGCCAAGCCGCGGCCGTGGCGGGCTCGCCGACCTGCAGGTGCAGGTCAGAGATGAAGTCAACCGTGCGCCAACCCGGTTCAGCCTTCACCACGTGAGCTGCTTGTTGGCTTACAGCGCGACGGCTTTCTCGATCACCACGTCTTCCATTGGCACGTCGTCATGGTAGCCCTTGCGACCGGTCTTGACGGCCTTGATCTTGTCCACCACGTCGGTGCCGGCCACCACCTTGCCAAACACGGCATAACCCCAGCCTTGTTGGCTGGGTGCGGTGTGGTTCAGGAAGGTGTTGTCGGCGACGTTGATGAAAAACTGGGCGGTGGCCGAATGCGGGTCGCCGGTGCGCGCCATGGCCACGGTGTAGTTCAGGTTTTTCAGGCCGTTGTTGGCCTCGTTCTCGATCGGGGCGTCGCAGGCCTTTTGCGCCATGCCGGGTTCCATGCCGCCGCCTTGCACCATGAAGCCGGGAATCACACGGTGAAAAATGGTGTTGTCGTAATGGCCCTTGTTGACATAGGCCAGGAAGTTGGCTGTGCACTTGGGCGCCTTGTCAGCGTCGAGTTCAAGCGTGATGGTGCCGTAGTTTTTGACGTGGAGTTCGACTTGTGGGTTGCTCATGATTTATTTCACCAGGGTTGCAGAGTTGATAAGAATGGGTGTTTTTGGCACGTCAGCCCCGACCGGGCCCATGCCGGTGGGCACGACTTTGATTTTGTCGATCACGTCCATGCCTGAAACGACTTTACCAAACACGGTGTAGCCGTAGCCCTGCGTGTTTGGGTCCAGGAAGGCGTTGTCCTTGACGTTGATGTAAAACTGGGCGGTGGCTGATTGCGGGTCGTTGGTGCGCGCCATGGCAAGCGTGCCAACCGCATTGCGCAGGCCCTTTTCCATGGCCTGGCGGCCTTCGTGCACTACGGGTGCGCGGGTGGGCTTTTGTTGGAAATTGGCATCAAAACCGCCGCCCTGCACCATGAAGTTGTTGATCACCCGGTGAAACACGGTGCCGTCATAGTGCTTGTCCTTGACGTACTGCAAAAAATTCTCGGCAGTCTTGGGTGCCTTGTCGGGGTACACCTCGACCACAAAATCCCCGGCCGAAGTGGCAAATTTGACCTTTGGTGCGGCTTGCGCCAGGGCCAGATGGACGGCGGAAAACAACGTGGCCGCAATCAGTGTGGTTCGCACCACGGACAAAAGGGTTTTTAAATGCATGGCGTCACTCATTTTTGGGGTGCCAGCTTGGGTTTGAACACGTCAAGCGTCAGGGTCAGCTTGGGTGGAATCGCCGTGTTGCCGCTGTCCAGCAGCAAAGCCCTGTTGTAGGACTGACTGGCAAGCCGGACATAAACGTCACCCAGGTTTTCGTGGGCGGTGGCGTAGTTGGGGTTGGTGCGAATGGCCATTTCAAGCGTCACGCGCGCCTTGTCATACTGGCCCTGGCCCGCATAAAGCACGGCCAGGTTGTTGTACGGCTCGGGCAGTTCAGGGTAGTCCTGGGTCAGCAGCGTGAAGGTGCTGATGGCCTCGGCGGGCTTGCCCAGATTGCGCTGGATGACCCCCTTGAGAAAACGCATTTGGGGATCAGCGGGCTTGCCGGCCAGGTAGCTGTCGACCTTGGCCAGTGCTTCGGTGAATTTGTTGGCGCGCACCAATTGGTTGGTGTCTGCGTACTCGTCCGCATGGCTCGACAGGGCCGTCATGGCGCCCAGCAGGGTGAGCCAGCGCAAGGATGTGTAAACAATTGAACGGGCGTGCTTCATGGATGGATGGGTCCGGTAGGGTGGGCTTGACCTGCCAGAAAGCGGGTGAATGCAGGGCCTTATACTGAGGTGAATTGTAGCTGAGGGTCGTTGATTGGAACGCCTGCCGGCCACTGCCGGCCATGCACCATGAACGCGCTGCGCCCCTTGCCTGGCGCAGTTTTGCCCTTCACACCGAATTTGAAATACTCATGAGTTTGCGCATTTACAACACGCTGTCGCGTGATCTTGAACCCTTTAAGCCTTTGCAGCCCGGCCACGTTCGCATGTACGTGTGCGGCATGACCGTGTACGACCTGTGCCACCTCGGCCACGCGCGGGCCATGGTGGCCTTTGATTTGGTGCAGCGCTGGCTTAAAAGCAGTGGCTACCAGGTGCACTACGTCCGCAACGTCACTGATATCGATGACAAAATCATCAAACGTGCGCTGGAAAACGGTGAAACCATCCGCGCCCTGACCGACCGCATGGTGGACGCACTGCACCAGGACGCCGACGCCTTGGGTATTGAGCGGCCCACCCACGAGCCGCGCGCCACCGACTACGTGCCTTCCATGCTCAAGCTGATTGGCCAGTTGCAGGACAAGGGCCTGGCCTACCAGAGCGGTGACGGCGACGTGAACTTTGCGGTGCGCAAATTTGATAGTTACGGCAAGCTCAGTGGCAAGTCGCTCGACGAGTTGCGTGCCGGTGAGCGCGTGGCTGTGGTGGATGGCAAGACCGACCCGCTCGACTTCGTGCTGTGGAAATCGGCCAAACCCAGTGAACCTCTTGATGCCAAATGGGACAGCGTTTACGGTGTTGGTCGCCCGGGCTGGCACATCGAGTGTTCAGCCATGTGTGGCGAATTGCTTGGCCAGACGGTGGACATCCATGGTGGCGGTGCCGACCTGCAGTTTCCCCACCACGAAAACGAAATTGCCCAAAGCGAAGGCGCCAACGGGCAGCCGCTGGCGCGTTTCTGGATGCACAACGGTTTTGTCACCCGCGACAACGAGAAAATGTCCAAGAGCCTGGGCAATTTTTTCACCATTCGCGAAATCCTGGCCCGTTTTGACGCCGAGACGCTGCGCTTCTTCATCGTCCGCGCACACTACCGCAGTGCCTTGAACTACAGCGATGTGCACCTCGAAGATGCCCGCCAGTCGCTCAAGCGCTTGTACACCGCGCTGGCGCTGGTGCCAGCAGACGCGGTCACGATCGACTGGGGCGACCCGTTTGCGGCGCGCTTCAAGACCGCAATGGACGAAGACTTTGGCACGCCGGAAGCGGTGGCCGTGCTGTTTGATCTGGCCAGTGAGGTCAACCGCACCCGCTCGGGTGCGCTGGCCGGTTTGCTGAAGGCGCTGGGCGGCTGCCTGGGGCTGTTGCAACAAAACCCGCTGGCGTTTCTGCAGTCGGGCACGGCGGTCAGCGACACCGACATTGCCCAGCGCATTGCCGAGCGCGCGGCTGCCAAGGCCGCCAAAAACTTTGCCGAGGCTGACCGCATTCGTCAGGAGTTGCTGGTGCAAGGTATCGTGCTCAAGGACAGCGCCAGCGGCACCACCTGGGAAGCCGCCAAATGAGATCAATGACGTGATGGGTGCGACAGACAGTATGAGTATCGCGACGCCGGCGTATTGGGAAGATGCCTGCAAGCATCTGATGAAGAAAGACCGCGTTATGAAGCGGCTGATTCCACAGTTTGGTCAGGCCTGCCTGCAAAGCCGGGGCGATGCCTTTGCCACCCTGGCCCGTAGCGTGGTGGGTCAGCAGATCTCGGTCAAGGCGGCCCAAACCGTGTGGGACCGCTTTGCAAAATTACCGCAGCAGATGACGCCGGCGCAGGTGCTCCGGCTCAAGATCGACGACATGCGGGCGGCCGGTTTGAGCGCTCGCAAGGTGGAATACCTGGTGGACCTGGCGCTGCACTTTGACAATGGCTTGGTGCATGTGGAGGATTGGGTGGCCATGGACGACGAGGCCATCATTGACGAGCTGGTGGCCATTCGCGGCATAGGCCGCTGGACCGCCGAGATGTTCCTGATCTTTCATTTGATGCGCCCCAACGTCTTGCCCTTGGATGACGTGGGCCTGATCAACGGCATCAGCAAAAGCTATTTTTCAGGCGAAGTGGTCAGCCGCAGCGATGCGCGCGAGGTGGCACTGGCCTGGGCACCCTACCGTACCGTGGCAACTTGGTATATTTGGCGCTCGTTGGATCCGGTGCCGGTTGAATACTAGACCTTGCGGGTCAGATCAAGAATTGCGCAGCAATTTTGCTCTGACCCCAACCGATCGTCGGATGTTGGATGTCAACCTTGCGGGTTAGACTTGTTTTGAATTGATGAGATGGAGTTGTTGTGGCTAAAAAAACTTTCCTCGATTTCGAGAACCCGATTGCCGAACTGGAAAACAAGATCGAAGAGTTGCGCTATGTGCAGACCGAGTCGGCGGTGGATATTTCGGCTGAAATCACCCAACTGGCCAAGAAAAGCCAGCAGCTCACCAAAGACATTTACAGTGACCTGACACCTTGGCAAATCACCAAAATTGCCCGCCATGCCGAGCGCCCGTACACCATGGACTACGTGAACGAACTGTTCACCCATTTTGTCGAACTGCACGGCGACCGCCATTTTTCTGACGACCTCAGCATCGTGGGCGGTCTGGCCCGTTTCAATGGCACACCTTGTATGGTGATTGGCCAGCAAAAAGGGCGTGATACGCGCGAGCGCGCCACCCGAAACTTTGGCATGAGCAAGCCCGAGGGCTACCGCAAGGCCTTGCGGCTGATGAAAACCGCGGAAAAGTTCAAGCTGCCGGTGTTCACCTTTGTCGATACCCCCGGCGCCTACCCCGGCATCGATGCCGAAGAGCGCGGCCAGTCCGAGGCCATTGGCCGCAACATTTTCGAAATGGCGCAGCTTGAGGTGCCGGTGATCGTCACCATCATCGGCGAGGGCGGCTCCGGCGGCGCACTGGCGATCTCGGTCGGCGACCAGGTGCTGATGCTGCAATATTCGATTTACTCGGTGATCAGCCCCGAAGGTTGTGCTTCCATTTTGTGGAAAACCTCCGAAAAGGCCCAAGAAGCGGCTGACGCGCTGGGCATTACCGCCCACCGCCTCAAGGCCCTGGGTGTGATCGACAAGATTGTCAACGAGCCGGTCGGCGGCGCGCACCGCGACCCCCGGCAAATGGCGGCTTTCCTCAAGCGCGCCCTGACCGATGCCTTTCGCCAGGTCAGCGACCTCAAGGTCGAGGACTTGTTGGCGCGGCGCTACGAGCGTTTGCAAAGCTATGGTCGCTTCACCGACACTAAAACCACGGGTAAGTAGAGGGCCGTCATGCCATGACACGCTCGTTTGAGCAGGCCATTGCAGACTTTGAGCCAGCGTTGCCATTGGCCGTGGCGTTCAGCGGCGGCGCAGATTCCACAGCCCTGCTGCTGGCCTGCGCGCGCCAATGGCCGGGGCAGGTGGTAGCCGTCCATGTGCACCATGGCTTGCAAGCGGCCGGTGACGATTTTGAGCGCCATTGCCGGGTCTTTTGTGCCAATCTGCAGGTGCCATTGGTGGTGCAAAAAGTTGACGCCCGCCACGCCCCTGGGCAAAGCCCGGAAGCGGCGGCGCGTTACGCCCGCTACCAGGCCATTGATGCGCTGGCGCTGCGCGGGCAGGCCGCCGTTCGAACCATCGCCATAGCGCAGCACGCCGACGACCAGGTCGAGACCCTGCTGCTGGCGCTGAGCCGGGGTGCTGGCTTGCCGGGCCTGAGTGCCATGGCGGCGCAGTGGCAGCGTGGTGGGCTGATTTATTGCCGGCCCTTGCTGCAGGTCAGCAGCCGTGCGATCCGGGACTGGCTGCAGTCCCAGGGCACTGCTTTCATCGAAGATCCCAGCAATGTCGATGAGCGCTTTACCCGCAACCGCATCCGTGCCCGCCTGTTGCCCTCGCTGCAAGCCTGTTTTCCGCAGTTTCGCGACACCTTTGCCCGCAGCAGCCGGCATGCCGCGCAGGCTCAGGCGCTGTTGCAGGAGGTGGCGGCTGAAGACCTGGCGCGCGTGGGCGTGCCGGCCGACATCAAGGCCTTGCAGGCCCTGAGCCCCGCGCGGCAGGCCAATGTGTTGCGCCACTGGTTGTTGTGGGTGCATCAGGTGACGCCGACCAGCGCCCAACTGGCGGCCTTGATGATCCAGATCGCCGCTTGCCGTACCCGGGGACATCAGATTCACCTGAAGGTGGGTCAGGGCTTTTGCGTCAGGCGGGGGAAAGTCCTCGATTGGTACAATCCCCCACCTTTATCACCCTCTTCAAACCCTTCATGTCCCTGATTGTTCATAAATACGGCGGCACCTCGATGGGCTCAACCGAGCGCATCAGCAATGTCGCCAAACGCGTCGCCAAATGGGCCCGTGCCGGCCACCAGATGGTGGTGGTGCCGAGTGCCATGAGCGGCGAAACCAATCGCCTGCTGGCCCTGGCCAAAGAGCTGGCACCCGCCAAATTGACCGACGCCTACAACCGCGAGCTCGACATGCTGGCCGCCACTGGCGAGCAGGCATCGAGTGCCTTGCTGGCCATTGCGCTGCAGGCCCAGGGCCTGGAGTCGGTGAGCTATGCCGGTTGGCAGGTGCCCATTCGCACCAACAGCGCCTACACCAAGGCCCGCATCGAGTCGATCGACGACAAACGCGTGCGCGCGGACCTGGACGCTGGCCGGGTCGTCATCGTGACCGGTTTCCAGGGCCTGGACGAGCAGGGCAACATCACCACGTTGGGCCGGGGCGGCTCCGACACCTCGGCGGTGGCCGTGGCAGCGGCCATGAAGGCCGACGAATGCCTGATCTACACCGATGTCGACGGCGTGTACACCACCGACCCACGCGTGGTACCCGACGCGCGTCGCCTGCAAACCGTGAGCTTCGAGGAAATGCTGGAAATGGCTTCCTTGGGCTCCAAGGTGCTGCAGATCCGCTCGGTGGAATTTGCCGGCAAGTACAAGGTCAAACTGCGTGTGCTGTCGAGCTTCACGCCGTGGGACATCGATATCAATGAAGAAGCCAAATCCGGCACGCTGATCACTTTTGAGGAAGACGAAAACATGGAGCAAGCCATCGTTTCAGGCATCGCATTTACCCGCGACGAGACCAAAATTTCCGTGCTGGGCGTGCCCGACAAGCCCGGCATTGCCTACCAGATCCTGGGTGCCGTGGCCGATGCCAACATCGAAGTCGACATGATCATCCAGAACATCAGCAAGGACGGCAAGACCGACTTCAGCTTCACCGTGAACCACGGCGACTACGCCAAGGCCATGGATCTGCTGAAAAACGTGGTGCTGCCAAAGCTCGGTGCGCAAGAGGTGGTGGGCGACACCAAGATTTGCAAGGTGTCGATCGTCGGCATCGGCATGCGCAGCCATGTGGGTGTGGCCAGCACCATGTTCCGCGTCTTGAGCGAAGAAGGCATCAACATCCAGATGATTTCCACCAGCGAGATCAAGACCTCGGTGGTGATTGACGAGAAGTACATGGAACTCGCGGTGAAGGCACTGCACAAAGCTTTTGGCCTGGATCAGGCGCCAGCCTGATAAAAGTGGCAAAGTCGTGACATAATCGCGGCTCTGATTTTCAGGAAACGTGACCGAGTGGCCGAAGGTGCTCCCCTGCTAAGGGAGTATGGGGTGTAGAGCCTCATCGAGGGTTCGAATCCCTCCGTTTCCGCC
>JBASJO010000201.1:0-2087 GCA_049655365.1 Rhodoferax sp.
CACCTTGTTGCGCACCTGCAGGCCCATCTGGAAACTGATGCTGGCCTTTTGCATGTCCACCATCACGTCGTTGAGCGCCACGCCGGGCTGGCCCAGCTCGAACGCCTCGGCCTGGCGGTAGGCCGCCTGCTGGGTGTCGCTGATGCGCGCCAGCGATTTCTGCAGTTCGCCGGCAAAGCCGCCGGCGCTGGTGTCGCCGACCGCCGTGCTGGTGGGGCCGGACGCCTGGGCCAGCACCCGCATTTGTTGCAGCACGGACTCGATGGATGTGATGGACATGGGGTTTTCCTCAGGCGACCGGGCGCCGATGGTGAATGACAAGGGTGCCAAGCGTAACAGCCGGGTGGCCGGCGCATCGCGTCAAAAGACGGCAAAAGCCCCGGTTATTCGGCAGATCAAGGCGCGCATGGCGCCCTGACAATCTTTCCAAAGGGTTCGCCATGGCTTGTTTGCCGGTGGCAGCTCCGTCGCCTTTCCTTCTGTTCACACCATCACCGCCGTATGTCCATCGCCGTCTCGTCACGCCACCGGCCTCGCCTGCCTGCCCTGGGCCAACCACGCCCTGGCCGTGCTCACCCCGGCGCTGCGGCGCGCATGGGATGAGCGCATGAACGCCGCCGTGGGTCCCGAGGCTGCCATGGGCGCCGGCGCGCCTTTGCTGGCGCAGTGGCGCGCCAAGCCGCTTTTGCCCCTGATGATCGGCGCCTCGGCCGCCGTGGCGCTGGTGGCCGCGCTGTTGTTGTGGAACCGCGGGCCCGACTACGGCGTGCTGTACAGCAACCTGTCCGACCGCGACGGCGGGGCCATCATTGCATCGCTGCAGCAGATGAACATCCCCTACAAGTTTTCCGAGGGCGGCGGTGCCCTGCTGGTGGCGGCCAACAAGGTGCCCGAAGCGCGTTTGCGGCTGGCCGCGCAGGGTTTGCCCAAGGGCGGTTCGGCGGGCTTCGAACTGATGGACAACCAGAAGTTCGGCACCAGCCAGTTTGCCGAGCAGGTCAACTACCAGCGCGCCCTGGAAGGTGAGCTGGCGCGCTCGATCAACGCCATTGCGGCGGTGGACTCGGCGCGCGTGCACCTGGCCATGCCCAAGCCTTCGCTGTTTGTGCGCGATCAGAAAAAGCCCAGCGCCTCGGTGGTGCTGACGCTGCACCACGGGCGCAGCATTGACGACAGCCAGATCAGCGCCATTGTGCATCTGGTGTCCAGCAGTGTGCCGGAGTTGTCGGCCAAAAGCATCACCGTGATCGACCAGGCCGGCAACCTGCTGTCGGCGGCGAACGCCGGCCTGCGCGGGCTTGACCTGAGCCAGGTGAAGTATGCGCAGGAAATCGAGCAAGGCTACATCCGCCGCATCGAGGCCATTTTGCTGCCGATCGTCGGGGCCAACAATGTGCACGCCCAGGTGGCCGCCGAGGTCGACTTCTCGGTGGTGGAAAACACCGACGAAAAGTACCGGCCCAACCAGGAGCCCGGCAGTGCCGCCATCCGCAGCCAGCAGGTGAGCGAGTCGAGCCAGCCGGGCAACGCGCTGCCGGGGGGTGTGCCGGGCGCACTGTCGAACCAGCCGCCGGTGAACCCGGTGGCGCCGATCATCACGCCGGCGGCCAATGCGCAGCCGGGTGGCGTCGGCGTCAACCCCGGCAACACACGCAGGGACGGCACCACCAACTATGAGCTTGACCGCACGATTCGCCATGTGCAACAGGGTGCGGGCGGCATCAAGCGCCTGTCGGTGGCGGTGGTGGTCAACTACCGCAGCAGCCGCAGCGCAGCCGGCGAGCCGGTGGCGCAGGCGCTGACGGCGACCGAACTCGAGCAGATCAGGAACCTGGTCAAGGAAACCATGGGCTTCAGCGCCGAGCGCGGCGATTCGCTCAACGTGGTGAACAGCCCGTTCGCCTCCGAGGCGGTCGTCGCCAGCCCGGAACTGCCGATCTGGCGCCAACCCGACAACATCGCGCTGGCCAAGACCGCTGGCCAGTACCTGCTGCTCGGCCTGCTCGGCCTGTACCTGTGGTTGGCCGTGCTGCGGCCGCTGCTGCGCAAACATTTGCAGCCGGTGCACGCCACGCTGGCGCTGGCGC
>JBASJO010000202.1:0-1976 GCA_049655365.1 Rhodoferax sp.
GGTTGGAGATCACCGAATCAAAACGGTTCTGCACCGCACCGAGCGCACCGCGCATGCTGTCAACCTGCGACAGGGCAGCATCGATGGCGGCGAGCGGGTCGGGGTTGAGCTCGTCGCCCAGGGTCACCACACCGGTCGTCATGTCGACGTTAGCCTTGTAGTAGACGTCAGCGCCATCTTTCTCACCCTTGACCACAAAGCCGTCGGCGCTGCCGTCAGCTTTGGTCAGCGCATGCAGCGTCGGCGAGGTGCCGACCGAGGCGGAGCTCAGGCCGCTCAGGTTGGCATTGACTGCGGCGGCACCCGGGATTGCTGCTGTGGTGACGGGGGGGATTTCATAGTCCGTCAACGGGGTCGAAAGAACGACGCCAGCGAGAACTGGGGTAGTCTCGGCAGCCCAGCCGGCATACGAGACCGTGCCGTCCGTTGCGAAGGTGGCCGCGACGATGTTAGTGCCGCTGTCTCTTGACACAAAGAAATCGCCGTTGTCGTCCACATAGATTTCAACAGCCGCAGCGGGATTGGTGTCCGTTGCCATGACATCGTCCACGTTCACGGTATTTCCGGCGCCGTCAGAAATTTGCGTGCCTGCAGTCGCCGCCGTAGGAGCAGCACCCGGCACCACTGCCGCAGCGCTGCTGAAATTCAACTTGCCCGATGCATTGTCGTAAGTCGCGGCATAAAACGTGGTACCGGTGTCATCCGACACGTAAAGCACGTCGGGATCGACGGAATCAACGTAGACCGACAAGGTAGCGGCTGCAGAGGTATTGACAGCCGTCAGTGCCACGCTCACAGTGGCGCTAGTGCTGGCCGGGGTAGTGGTACCGGCGGCCACCAGCTCTGTGGTGGCAGCGGTCGCGACCTTGGACAGGTCAAGCGCTGTGTTGGTGACATCGAGGTTGCTCAGACCCAGGGTCTGGGAGCTGATTTCCTTCAGGTCGATGGTGATGCTTTCACCGTCCTTGGCGCCGACCTGGAACGACAAGGCCTTGTCGCTTGACAGCACCTTGGTGCCGTTGAAGTCGGTCTGTGCCGCCAGGCGGTCGATTTCATCCATGCGCTGGGTGATTTCAGCCTGGATCGACGCCTTGTCGTCCGCGGAGTTGGAGCCGTTGGCGGACTGCACCGTGAGTTCACGCACACGCTGCAGGTTGCTGTTGATTTCGTTCAACGAGCCTTCAGTGGTTTGCGCCAGCGAGATACCGTCGTTGGCATTGCGCTGGGCCTGGGTCAGGCCCTTGATGTTGGCGGTGAAGCGGTTGGCAATGGCCTGACCGGCAGCATCGTCCTTGGCGCTGTTGATGCGCATGCCGGACGACAGGCGTTCGATCGCGCTGTTGAGGGCGCTCTGCGACTTGTTGAGGTTGTTCTGCGTCAGCAGCGAGAGCGAATTGGTGTTGATGACTTGGCCCATGAGGAACTCCTGAATTTCAAAGTTTGTGTACTCCGGCTTCTTGCCGTCACGCTGGCCTTGCTTGCTTGAACACTGTGCAAGCCACCGTTGTTTGGGTTATCGGCCAGCCGGTGCAGAAGCTTTAGGGTCGCGGCAAAAAAAATGGCAATTTATTTCAGGTTCCCCTCACGCCGCGCGCCGGGCCACCGGGCTCAGGCCGGCATGTTCATGATTTCCTGGTAGGCCGCCACCACCTTGTTGCGCACCTGCAGGCCCATCTGGAAGCCGATGCTGGCCTTTTGCATGTCCACCATCACGTCGTTGAGCGCCACGCCGGGCTGGCCCAGCTCAAAGGCTTCGGCCTGGCGGTAGGCCGCCTGCTGGGTGTCGCTGATGCGCGCCAGGGATTTCTGCAGTTCGCCGGCAAAGCCGCCGGCGCTGGTGTCGCCGACCGCCGTGCTGCTGGGGCCGGACGCCTGGGCCAGCACCCGCATTTGTTGCAGCACGGACTCGATGGATGTGATGGACATGGGGTTTTCCTCAGGCGACCGGGCGCCGATGGTGAATGACAAGGGTGCCA
>JBASJO010000203.1:0-5065 GCA_049655365.1 Rhodoferax sp.
TGCATAACTGGTGCCAAAAGACGGGCCAGAGACCAATAGTCAAAATCACCATCGAGAAAATTCCCGCGGGCCAGACTTGGGCCATGCATGGGCCACAGGTGGGCCATGGAAAATGTGGGTGGCATCGTCTGAAGATTGGTCTTTTGTGGGCCAAACTGCTGCTTGACTATCAGTCACCACTGAATACTCTTGGAAATTAGTCAAATTTGATAGCATCAAACCTATGACTGGTGCGGCTGGCGGGGATCGAACCCACGACCCTTGGCTTCGGAGGCCAATACTCTATCCACTGAGCTACAGCCGCAACGCTGAAAAAGACCAATACTCACTAACGCAGCAAAAACCCGGGTGACTATAGGCTTCGGAGGCCAATACTCTATCCACTGAGCTACAGCCGCACTTTGCTGAAAAACTGCAAGAGGACTATTCTCGCACAGGAACAAATTGGCCCACCGCATCGGCACGGGATGTGAGGCCAGGCACAACACCGCTTCAAGTGCTTATGAACCCCTTACCCAGCCTGCGCCAATAATCGTTTCAACTCGTCACTGCCGATCAGCGCCTTGAGCTCACTGGCGCCACCCACCAGCACGCCTTTGACGAACACCATCGGAAAGGTAGGCCAGCCGGTCCACATCTTGAGCGCATTGCGCGCGCGCCAGCTATTCAAATAATTGCCAAACTCCAGGTACTTGTAGGGCTGGTTTACCTGGTCGAGCGCCTTGCAGGCCTGCCTGGGGAAAGGGTTCCATCCCATGCCCACCACCACCACCTCGTTGTCTTTGACCGCAGCCATCACCTGCTGGACGATGGCCTGCTGATGGCCGGCGACCTTGCTGCGGATTGCAGGATGGAGATGTGTTTCGTCAAGAATCGGGCGTGGCATGAAAAATTCCGGTGGGTCAGGGCTTGTCAGTATCGCCGTTCCCGGACGGCAGCTTGTCCTGCGTTCGGGTGTCGAAATCACTGGCATCGTGGCGCGGTTGGCAAGAGAGCGCCGGACTCAAACACCCGGATCGGATCAGCCAGGCGTCGTATTCCGCGCCACGGTGGCCGCGCGGCAGCACCCGCTCGTGCGTAGGTCCGGCGATGGGTCGGTTGATGCTGGCGCGCTTCAAAAGCATGCAAAAAGTATAGTACTCGCCCGGATGACTGTTTTATTGGTTGACGCCTACCTTGCAAAGGATCTCATGTCGCACCCCCTGGTCACGGACGAACTGGACTTGCTGCACCGGCTGGCCCCGCTGGATCAACACCGCCACATCATCGAACTGGGTTGCGGCGCCGCCGGCCTGGCGCGCAAACTGCTGGCACGATTCCCAGGCTGCGAGGTCACGGCGCTCGAGGTGGACGCGCGCCAACATGCCAAGAACCTGCGCGACCCCTTGCCGGACCTGCACTTCATTGAAGCCGGCGCGCAAGCCATTCCACTGGCCGCAGCGGCGTTTGACCTGGCCTTGATGCTGAAGTCCCTGCACCATGTGCCCTTGGCGCAACTGGACCAGGCCTTGGCGGAAGTTCACCGGGTGCTGAAACCTGGCGGCCTGCTTTATGTGTCTGAGCCCGTGTTTGCCGGGCCGCTCAACGAGGTCATGCGCTTGGTCCACGACGAGGAAGGGGTGCGCGCCGCGGCTTTGAGCGCGCTGCAAAAAGCCGTGGCGTCCGGCACATGGCAGCAGGTCGGCGAAACCCTGTTTGACGTTCCGGTGCAGTTCCGCGACTTTGCCGATTTCGAGGCGCGCATGATTGGCGTGACCTTTGCCGACCACCGCCTCGATGCCGCGACGCTGCAGCAGGTACGCGCCCGCTTTGAGCAGCACAGGGGGGCCGACGGCGCCCGCTTTGTGCGCCCGATGCGCGTCAACCTGCTGCGCAAGCGCTGAAATGGCAGCTCAGTGCCCTGGGGCGTGTTGCGAAGGCTTGGTTGGCTACGACTCAGGAATGGCCGCCTTCGAAATAAGGCAAGAGCGCCTTCGCGGCCTCGATGCGCAGCAACATGTCGGTGGCCGGGTCGTTCATCACCCCAAGCAGAAAACGCTTCGGATTCTGGGCTTCTTGGGCCACATCGCCGGTCACAGGTCCCGAAGCACGGGCTGCGGGCGCGCCGACCGGGCAGAGCCGGTCCAGTGCCAAGCGGAATTCAGCCGGCTGAATGCTTTGCACGCCAGCCAACAGCTTGGCCTGCGCATCCGGGCTGGGCGGCAGGTCAAGCCAGGGTTCATCGGCAAACATGCCGACCAGGCCCGGGGCCACAAACGCCGACCAATGGCCTGATTCCCCTTGGCAGGCGGGCACCCGCCTGACGGTTTGACCCTGCCCGGGTGCCGAATCATCAGCCTGCGGCTTCATGCGGATGTGTTTGACGGCGATGGCGCCCAGGTAGCGCAGGCGCAGGCCTTCAAGAAACGCCAGCGCCTGCGCCAGCGGCACCGGCTCGGCCAGCGAGAACCAGACCTGATAGCCGTCCATGCCGGACACCGCGATGGCGGGGGCGGGCAACTCGAGCTCATCCTGTACACCCTGCCATAGCGCCGCCACCCCGGCCCAACCGGCCTGCTGTGCCAACTCCACGACCCACGCGCGAACCCGCCCGTCGGGGGCGACCAAGCGGATGGCATCACCGTCAGCGTCCTGGCCCTCCGGCTGGGCGACAGGCGGCAGGTAGAGGCGCTGCAGTTCCGCTTGAAGTCTGGACATGCCGACTCACAGCCTCAAACCAATCTGAACTGGCCGGCATCGTTCGCCTGCAAACGCCCCGCAGCCACCAAGCGCTTGAGTGACGCCGTCATCGAGCCCAGCGGAATGCCGGTGGCCTTGGCCACGGCGGTCTGGTTGACGGGCGCAAAGCCCTTGGTTTTCAGAACATACTTCAGGTGCTTGAGCAATTTGTCTGCATTGCTGGGCAAGGGGCTGGCCGGGGCCGGTTTGGCCGCAGCAGCTCTTTTCTTTCTTTTGATCTTGACGTCGGTGGCGGCCAGGCTGCTGTCCTTCGTAGGGGACGACGCCATTTCAGCAGCGGCGTCCGGTGCGGGGGCTGCCAGGGCAGTCACCAGCTCGGGCAAGGACGGCTCCACATCGCTCAGGGCGCTGGCCATCTGGTAGACATTATTCAGATCTTCCTCCATGGCGGCGACCGTTTTAGACAGCCTTGCGACCATCTTCCAGTTTTCAAACAGCGTGTCATTGCCCAAGTGAAATGGATTGGCGCCGACAGCCGCCTGGACGCGTTCGCCATAACTCTTGACGGCCAACTTGAGCTGGGCATCGGCATCAAACACGGCAGCTCCGGCCTTTTGCAGCGCGGCGAGCAGTTCTTTGTTGAGTGACATGAATGAGGTTCCTTACTTCGAGCAAACGTGGGGATGGCTTGATTGTGCCTGCGCTCGCACCAGCGGTGAGCGCCCTGCTGCTCGGCGATGAAACCCGCAAGCTGTTGACGCACGCAAAGATCCAGGTCCTGGTCTACCGCTGAGCCGGCCGGGTTCGGGTCGAAAACGCCCCAACCCTATAATTCAAGGCTGTTTTGTACCTAACATCCATCGAGGCCCTCATGAGCGACCACCATCACACTGCAGACCACGACGCCCACGCGGCCCCTGAAGCCAGCAGAATCAAAAAAATCACGAACATCCTCGTTTTGCTCGGTTTGCCGCTGGTGGTCGTGGGCTCTTTGGTGGTTTATTACATGGGGCAAAGCAGTGGCCATGTGGCCGCCAGCATGTCTGAGGAAGCCGTGATGGGCCGCATTCAGAAAGTGGGCGTGCTGCAACTGGGCGAGGCCTCGCGCGCACCCAAAACAGGCGAACAGGTTTACCAGGCGCAGTGCACCACCTGCCACGCCGCCGGTTTGGTGGGCGCGCCCAAGTTTGCTGACGCGGGTGCCTGGGCACCGCGTATTGGCACCGGTTATGAGGCCCTGCTGACGTCTGCGCTCAAGGGCAAGGGCAACATGGCCGCGCAGGGTGGTGGTGCGTTTGCCGACTTTGAAATCGGCCGTGCTGTGGTCTACATGGCCAACGCCGCGGGTGCCAAATTTGAAGAACCCAAGGCCCCCGAAGCGGAGGGCGCTGCTGCGCCGGCTGCCGACGCAGCCTCTGCCGCCAAATAGCGGTTGCTGTCATGCCGGGCTTGACCCGGCCTCCAGGAGAGTCTGGCAGTCATGGATTGCGGACCAAGTCCGCAACGACCTCCGTTGTTCTACTTCTCTTGCCCTGCCTGCGGGCTTTTGACAAAGCCGAACAAGCCGGGCAGATCGGCTTGCAAAACATCTTGCGGCTGCCACCGGCCCTGCTCCACCGCCTCGGCGGCCAGACCCATGTCCTGGGTGTGCACCAGCCCGAGGCCAGCCGGTGACGCCAAATACAAATGCCCCGCTTCATCGAGCCAGGCGCCCGTGACCACGGCGGCGCGGCCCAAGTGGTCCTTGACGCTGTGATCAGGCTGCACGCGCCAGACCAGCGGCGTGGCCTGCAGCTCGACATAGACGCGCTGCGGCCCGTTCTGGAAAAACCATTGGCCCTGCGCATCCGGCAGGTAGTTGCGGGCAATGAAATCCATCAGTTTCTCATGCGTCAGTAAACTGCCCTTGCTGCCCGGCAGTCCGCTCTGGAACGCGCCTGCGGCCTGGGCCCGGTCATCGCGCAGGTACCAGTTGCCACGCGCATCCAGCCCCAGCCAGCCCTGACAGTTGGGCACGTTAGGCCATTTGGCCATGGCTTGTTTGACGATGTCGTCCATTTTTTATCCTTTCAAGTGTGCGTGCGCAACCAATCACCCACAGTTTGCGGCAGCGTTTGCAAATGACCCGGCGGTGGCCCGGCCATGAATCCGACATGCCCCCCTTGTTCCGGCTGCCACAAGCGCACCTTCGACCCCACCTCGTTTTGCCGCGGCAGACTGCTGGCGGGTACAAACGGGTCGTTCAGCGCATTGACCACCAGCGCCGGCAGGCGGATGTCGGCCAGGCCCGGCTTGGCCGACGCGCGCTGCCAATAGTCTCGCGTATCTTTAAAGCCGTGCAGGGGTGCCGTGAAAACATTGTCAAAGTCGTGCAAGTCCTGCGCCG
>JBASJO010000204.1:0-8441 GCA_049655365.1 Rhodoferax sp.
GCCAGTCCAGCGGGCCCTCAACTTTCCGGCCTGGCAACGGGTTGGGCGTGCCGTGCGTCATGACACCATGGGCTTGAACACCCGTACCCATTTGCTGGCTGGCAGGCCCCATTCGAACTCGATGCGGTCAGCGCGCGCCATCAACACATCACGCTTGGGCCGGCTTGGCGTGTGCTGTGCCAGCACCACGGTGTTGCCCTCACGCGTCGGCTTGAAGGCCCAGATGGCGTCCTTGCCAAAGGCCGCCGACAATTTTTCGACACTGCGCACAAAACTCGACGCGCGACCAAACAGGTTCACCGTCATGCAGCCCTCGGGGGTGAGCAGGCGCCGGCAGTGGTTGTAAAACGGCAAGCTGTCGAGCACCGGCGCGGCGGCTTCGTGGTCATACAAATCCACCTGCAGCGCATCCACCGTACCCCACCATTTGGGGTTCTGGATTTCCTGCGCCGCGTCACTCAGCACCACCTGCAGCGAAGCGTTTTCTGCCGGTAGCTTGAACCAGCCCTTGCAGGCCGCCAGCACCTTGGGGTTGAGCTCAATCGCGGTCGTTTTCATGCGCAGCTCCTTGTGGCAAAACTTGGTCAGCGAGCCGGCCCCCAGTCCCAATTGCAGGGCCTGGCGGTCTTTCACCGACTCGGGCGGCACGAACAGCAGCCAGGCCATCATGCGCTGGATGTACTCATGCACCAGGGCGTTGGGCTCGGCCAGGAGCATCGAGCCCTGGATCCATTCGGTGCCCAGATGCAGATGGCGCATCGGACCATCGTCGGAAAAATTGACTTCGGGAAGAGCGTGGGGGTGTTTTTTCAAGATGGGAGGATTATCCCCAATCAGCGCCGGGCAATGCCAGCCCCTCAGGCATGCTCTACCCAAGTTCGTAATATTCAGTGAACGTGTCGGCAACGGCCCGAGGCATCATGCTCGTTTTTTTGATTTTGCAAAGCTGCACTCTGTTTTGAACTTCACCAGCCCCAGTTCATTGAGCAGCACCTAGGCCGTCAGAAGGGTCTTCACATCGGCGTGTTTGTAGACTTTGAGGACTTGCCTTTGGCGTTGACTTTGCTGGTTGCAAACATGCACGGACAGAGTGGGAAAGCATGGAAGTTCGGATACGATACGACAAAAAATTTCAAGAAGAAGGGCGACGAACACCAACAACCACATTCAGATACACAACTCCGCAGATTCTGAATACCCCGCCGCTTGGGGCAAGGATTTCTATCCTGTCATACAGCGAAAGAAAAAGCACAACATGAGTCTTCATCTGTCTGGCAAAGAAGGGCTGTTCTGGCTGCATCCCAGCCACCGTCCCTCGATGCGCCGCACCGGCTTCATTGTCGGATTGCTGGCGCTTGGGATGGCTCTTGCCTGGGCACTGTCAGCCCCGCCGGGGACGCGCAGTATCGCCGGTTATCTGCCGCTGCACTCCCTGCTCGAAACGCTCTCCATCGTGATCGCTGCGCTGGTTTTCGCGGTGGGCTGGAACGCTTACAGCGGCAAGTTGGCCGGCAACATCGTGCTGCTAAGTTGCGTGTTTCTCGGCGTGGCACTTCTCGATTTTTCGCATGTGCTTTCCTTCAAGGGCATGCCGGATTACGTAACACCGAGCGATGTCGAAAAGTCAATCAACTTCTGGCTGCTCGCGCGCACGCTGGCTGCTGTGGTGATGCTGGTGATCGCGATCGTTCCGTGGCGACCGTTCACCTCTGCGGCAACCCGCTATGTCCTGCTTGCAGCGGTGACCGCCGCTACCGTCGCCGTACATTGGCTGCTCCTGTTCCATCAGGACTTGTTTCCGCACACTTTCATCGCCGGACAGGGGCTTACTGCATTCAAGATCAACAGCGAATACGTCATCATCGCCCTCAATCTGGCTACGGCCGCGGTGCTCTGGCGCCGCATGCGCGAACCGCACTCGATCAATGTGGTCGCGCTGTTCGGTGCGGCTTGCACGATGGCCATGAGTGAGTTTTTCTTTACGCTCTACGCCGATGTCACCGATATCCACAACCTGATGGGACACATCTACAAGGTGGTTTCCTATCTATTCATCTACCACTCGATCTTCGTCACGACGGTCAAGAACCCGTACCAGCAACTGAGTGCATCACAAAACCAACAGCAAGCCACCCTTGATGCCATTCCCGATTTGCTGTTCGAACTGGATATCGAGGGACGATACCATAACTACCATTCGCCACGCACCGAGTTGATGGCGGCTCCGGCCAATGAACTCCTTGGCCGGACAGTACACGACATTCTGCCTGCCAGTGCCGCGCGAACCGTGATGTCTGCCTTGCGGGAAGCGAACGAAAAAGGCTGTTCCACAGGCGCACAATTCAAACTCCCGCTCCCGCAAGGCGATACCTGGTTCGAACTTTCCGTAGCTCGAAAACCTGATGATCCAGATCACTCCCCGCATTTCATCGTCCTGTCGCGCGACGTCACCGAGCGCATTCAACTCAAGACCCAGCTCACCGAGTCCAACCATCTGCTCAAGACCGTCATCGATACGGCTCCCATACGCATCTTCTGGAAAGACAGGGACTCGCGTTATCTGGGATGCAACCTGGCCTTCGCGAGAGATGCTGGCTTGGCCGATGCGGACGACATCGCGGGCAAGACCGATGATCAATTGGGCTGGAAGAAGCAGGCCGACCTGTATCGCACGGATGACCAGATGATCATGGCGCAGGGCATCCCCAAGCTTTCCTACGATGAGCCGCAGACCACGCCGGATGGCAGAAGCATCTGGCTGCGCACCTCCAAGGTGCCGCTGCGGAATGGCAGCAACGAAGTGACCGGTCTACTCGGCATCTATGAGGACATCACCGAGCGCAAACAGGCCGAAGCCGCGTTGCAACGCAGCGAAGCCAACCTCAACCGCGCGCAGGCGGTGGCCAAGGTCGGCAGCTGGTATCTGGATATCGCGAGCAACCGCCTTGAGTGGTCGGACGAAACCTATCGCATCTTCGGTTTTCCCCGGCAACAGGCGGTGGATATGGACACCTTCGCCTCCGCCCTGCATCCCGATGACAAGGACAGGGTGCTCGATGCCTGGAACAAGGCCATCGCCGGCGCCCCGTATGACATCGAACATCGCATCGTCGTGCGTGGGGGGGGGCTGCGCTGGATCAGAGAGCTCTCCGAGATCGAACGGGATGCGCAGGGTCGCGCGCTCTTCGGCATCGGCACCATGCAGGACATTACCGAGCGCAAGCTGGCCGAAGAACGCATCCAGTATCTCCTGAATTTCGATGTGCTGACAGGTCTGCCAAACCGAATACAACTGGAAAACCGCATCAAATACGCCCTCGGGCTGGCCAAACGCAGGAACGAACATCTCGCTCTGATGTCCGTCAGTCTTGACCATTTCAAGGACATCAACGATACCCTCGGCCGCAGGATCGGCGATGCCCTGTTGATCCAGTTGGCAAAACGCCTGCGTTCGTCGCTGCGCGAAGAAGATACGGTGTCACGCTTGGGCGGCGACGAATTCACCGTCATGTCCCCCGGCGCTGATGCCTCGGGCGCCATGCATGTTGCAAAGAAATTAATGGATGCCATCGCCGCCCCCTACCAGATCGAGCAGTATGAACTGGCCGTCACGGCATCGATCGGCATCGCACTCTATCCGGAAGACGGCGCCGACATGGAGACCCTCACCAGAAATGTCGATACCGCCATGTATCGTGCCAAGCAGGATGACCACAACAGTTATCGCTTCTTTACAGCAGAGATGCAGGTACGTTCCGCACGCAAGCTGCAATTGGCGAACGCCCTGCACCATGCGCTGGACGGCACGCAATTGCAGGTGGTTTATCAACCTCAGCTGTCCATGCACGCTGGTTCCGTCATCGGTGCGGAGGCTTTGCTGCGCTGGCATCATCCGGAGCTGGGCGCGATCTCACCTGCCGAATTCATCCCGATGGCGGAAGACAGCGGGATGATTCTGCAGATCGGCGAATGGGTATTGCGGCAATCGGTGCGTCAAGCGAAAACCTGGATGGAAAAAGGAATCTCGCCATTGATCATGGCGGTGAACCTGTCAGCCATCCAGTTCCGGCAACCCGACCTGCCCGACATAGTCAGCCGCATACTTGATGAAGAGGGATTGCCGCCGGCATATCTGGAACTGGAACTGACCGAAAGTGCGGCGATGCACGATCCGCAAAGTGCCGTCATCATGATAAACAATCTGCATGATCGCGGTATACGCATGTCTATCGACGATTTCGGCACCGGATATTCATCCCTGAGCTATCTGAAGAGATTCAAGGTGTACAAGCTCAAAATCGATCAGTCATTCGTGCGCGACATCAGTACCGATCCGGAAGACAAAGCCATCGTCGGTGCCATCATCAGTATGGCCAAGAGTCTCGGCCTGAAAACCATCGCGGAAGGCGTGGAGACAGAAGGACAATTGGCATTCCTGCGGGAACATAGCTGTGATGAGGTGCAGGGTTATTACTACAGCCGCCCTCTGCCGGCCGAGCAGTTCGAGGCGTTCGTGACATCCCATTTCCCGCAATCGAAATGACCCAAATGGTCATTTTCTGCGCAAGCTGAAAAACTCACCACAAAAAGATTGAAATGCCCTGATGCAATTCAGGACCAGGGGCCGGTTTTTTCATTCCAATTGAACCAGCGACCCCAGCCTGGGCAGCGCCACCAGCGCATTGCGCGTGGTGGTCTCAGCCAACTCGGACAAGCTGAGTCCTCGCAGTTCGGCCAGCACGGCGGCAATGCGCGGCAGTTCAGCCGGCGAGTTGACACCCTGCGCTTCCCCCGCGTCACGCTGCCGGGCGGTTTTGTAGAGCCAGTGCGGTGGCATGTCGGGGGCGTCGGTTTCCAGCACGATGGACTCCAAGGGCAGATTGGCAGCCAGGCGGCGCAATTGCAGTGCGCGCTCATAGGTCAGCGCACCGCCAAAACCCAGTTTGAAGCCCAGATCAATGAAACTCTGCGCTTGTTGTTCACTGCCGTTGAAGGCATGGGCAATGCCGCGCCAGTCAGCGCGTGCCACGTCACGCAGCCCTTTGAGCACCTGATCCACCGAGCGGCGCACATGCAACAGCACCGGCAAACCGTATTTGCGCGCCAGCTTGAGTTGGGTCAGATAAAAGTGCTGCTGGCGCGCGCGCAGGGGCTCAGCGCACAGTTCGGGCACAAACAGGTCGAGCCCGATCTCCCCCACCGCCACCAGACGGGGGTCGTCACGGTAAGACTGCAGCGCGTCGTCGATCCGGTCCAGGTCGTCGTCGTGTGCCGCTTTCACGTACAGCGGGTGAATGCCCAGCGCGTAACTGTCGCCGCCGGCATGGGCCAGCGCGCGCACGGCCTCAAAGTTGGCGACTTCGACCGCTGGGAGCACGCACATGCCGACCTGATGGCGCGCAGCTTCGGCCCGGATCGCAAGGCCTGCGGTACGGAATTCAGGGGCATCCAGATGACAGTGGGTGTCGATGAACATCATGCACCCCCATCCCGCCAGAGGTCAGGCGGCCTGGCGGGAGGCCAGAAACCGGCCCAGTGTCGCGTCCTCTTCAGGCACATGGCGCTCGCACCAGTCGCGCATCAGCGCAGCGATGGCCGGCTTGTTCATGTAGCCCTTGCCCACATCCATGCTGCGCCCGATCAGGCGGTCCAGCAGCGTGTGGTGCTGCGCCAGGTGTTCTTCGAGTCCGGGGTAGTTGGTGCGACGCATCAGCGCTTCTTCCAGTTCGAACTGGGCGCGCGCCTGCTTGCACAGCGACACGATGGTGGAACGCAACACCGTCAGGTCATCGGAGGCGAGAAACGCGTTGGTCAGCGCGAACAGTTTCTCCTGCATGGCATCCACTTCCGCGTCACCAATTTTGTAACCAGTTTGCCATTCCACCGTCATCGTGACACCTCAAAAATCAACATTGCATCATGCAAATGATAAAGAAAAAAGCTGTTGACCTAAGCGGAAGCTGATTCAGTCAGTTTGCCCTGCACCAACCTGAGCTGGCGGGCACAGCGGGCCGCCAGCGCCTCGTCGTGGGTGACCACAATGAAGGCAGTCCCCTGCGTGCGTGCCAGCTCCAGCATCAGGTTGAACACGCCGTGTGCGGTGCTGCGGTCCAGGTTGCCGGTGGGCTCGTCGGCCAGCACACAGGCCGGTTGCGTCACCAGGGCGCGGGCAATGGCCACACGCTGACGCTCACCGCCCGAGAGTTCCGCCGGGCGATGGTGCAAACGATCCGCCAGGCCCACGCTGGTCAACATGTTGCGGGCAATCTGCGCAGCATCGGCATGCGCCATGCGCCGAATCCACAGCGGCATGGCCACATTGTCAAGCGCACTGAACTCGGGCAGCAAGTGGTGAAACTGGTAGACAAAGCCGAGGTACTGGTTGCGCAGGCGACCCTGTTCGGCTTCGCTCAAGTGCGCCAGATCCTGGCCATGCAGCAGCACCGAGCCGCTGGTGGGCGCATCGAGACCACCCATCAAATGCAACAGCGTGCTTTTACCCGAACCGGAGGCGCCCACAATGGCCAGCGTCTCACCCACACGCACGTCCAGGTCGACACCCTGCAGCACCGTCACGTCCAACCGGCCCTCGGTGAAACGCTTGGTCAAAGCCTGGGCGCTCAAGACAACATCGCCATTGGCGATGGCCAGCCCAGCCGCCCGGCCGCCCGAAGGCTGGGCAGCCCCCCCGGGGGGCAGCGCAGCACGCGAAGCGGCAAGCGTGGGGGTCATATCACTCATATCGCAGCGCCTCCGCCGGGTTGACACGGCTGGCGCGCCAGCTCGGATACAGCGTGGCCACAAAAGCCAGCACCAGGGAAATGACCGCAATCGGCAAGATGTCGGCCTGTTGCGGGTCGCTCGGCATGCGGCTGATCAGGTAAATGTCTTTGGGCAAAAAGCTGGCCCGAAAGAGCTGCTCCAGCGCCGGCACGATCACGTCGATGTTGAACGCCACGCCCAGGCCCATGGCCAGCCCGGCCAGCGTACCGATCACCCCCACCATGGCGCCCTGCACCACAAAAATGCCCATGATGCTGGCCGGACTGGCACCCAGGGTGCGCAATATCGCAATGTCGGCGCGCTTGTCGGTCACCGTCATCACCAGCGTGCTCACCAGGTTGAAGGCCGCCACGGCCACGATCAAGGTGAGGATGATGAACATCATGCGTTTTTCCAGCTGCACGGCAGCAAACCAGGTGCGGTTTTGCCGCGTCCAGTCGCGAATCAGCAGCTTGTCCGTCAATGTGGTGGCCAATTGCGCTGCCACTTCCCGGGCCTGGTGCAGGTCGCGCAACCGCACCCGCACGCCGCTGGGACCTTCAAGCCGGAAGATGCGCGCCGCGTCCTCGATGTGCATCAGCACCAAACCCGAGTCGTATTCAAAATGGCCCGAGTCAAAGGTGCCCACCACGGTCATCTGCTTCAGGCGCGGCACCACCCCGGCTGGCGTGACCTGGCCACTGGGTGCCACCAGCGTCACCTTGTCGCCTTGCATCACACCCAAACTGCGCGCCAGCTCAAGCCCCAGCACCACGCCAAACTCGCCGGGAATCAAGCGATTCAGCCCGGTGTTCTTGAGCTCCAGCGCCAAGTCTGTCACTTCACCCTCGCGCGCCGGGTCGATGCCGCGCACCAGCGTGCCCTTCATGTCTTCACCGCGGGCCAGCAAAGCCTGGGTGGCGATGAAGGGGGCGGCACCAATCACGGCCGGGTTGGAGCGGACCTGGGTCAGGGTGCGCGTGGCATCGGGCAAGGCCTCGCCGTTGGGGGCAAAAATCTCGATGTGCGAGACCACACCCAGCATGCGGTCACGCACTTCCTTCTGAAACCCGTTCATCACGCTCAGCACAATGATCAGGGCCGCCACACCGAGCGCAATGCCGAGCATCGACACGCCCGAGATGAACGAGATAAAACCGTTGCGCCGGGTGGCACGACCGGCCCGCGTATAGCGCCAGCCAAGGATCAGTTCATAGGGAAGTTGCATGCCCGCATTGTGGCATTGCAGCCGGAGTCAATCAGGCTCCCACGCCAAGTCTCCCTGATAATCCGGACTTGACACGTTTGACAGGACAGCACCATGCGACTCCCCTCACCTTCCGACGCAGGCCGAACCCACCCATGCACCTGCTGATTCCCCATGCCGCCAGCCATTCTGAGGGCTGCCAGGCCGCGCTGGCCACACTGAAACTCCCCCACCTGCAAAAATTGCTCAGTTGCCTGAGCCCGCAGCTGCCTGATACGGGCAACGAGCTGAGCTGGTCGCCGCCCCACGAGCGCGCGCTGGCACGCAGCCTGGGGCTGCCGGTGACCGACGGCCAACTGCCTTGGGCGGCACGGGAGGCCAGCCAGCGTTCTGAGCTGGCGCACCTGTCAGGCGCCTGGGCTTTTGTGACCCTGTGCCACTGGCAGGCCACCACGCACGAGGTCACCATGCG
>JBASJO010000205.1:0-3135 GCA_049655365.1 Rhodoferax sp.
GGAATAGGGCGCGTAGGCCTTGCGTTGGGCCAGGCGCGCGGCGTCTAGCAGCGCCTGCTGCTGGCTGTCGGTAAGGGTGAAGCTTGGCATGGCAACACTTTACCGCGAATGGGGGATGCGCCGGGACGCTGTGTTCGCTTGTGCGCAAACTCTACAGGATCACCCTATGCCCCGGCTTTGAGCGCAAGGACATGGTGGCAGCCGAGCTGGCGAAACGAATGTCATGGTTGCCCTTGATATCGTCTTCGTCTGCACTGCGGTGACATTCCACGCAGTTGTCAAATTGCCGAATGCCTTCGTCGATGTGTTCGCGCCGGATGTTGACCGGCGTGTGCTCATGGCAGCCGTAGCAGGTGTAGCGGCTGTAGTCGTTGCGCACATGGCAGGTCACACACGTGGTGTTGTGGTCGCGGTCCAGCACAAAGTACTTTTCATGCTCAAAAGTGGCAGGCGTCCATTTCTGCTGGCTGTGGCATTGGGCACAGTTGCCGGTGATTTGCTGGTGCAGCGCATCCGTGGGTGCTTTGTGGCAAGTCTGGCATTGCTGGCTGGTTTCTTTCTTCAGCAGCGCGTGGTCGAAATAGCCCTGCAGGCGATAACGTTTGACGCCGGCATGGTCGCTGTGGCAGGCCACGCAGTCCTGGCTGACGAGTTCCTGGTGGAAGGGTGTGGACGTGAGGGGCTTTAAAACCGGCGTGCCCTGGGTGGTCCGGCGGCCAATATCGGCGGGCTTGTGACAGCTGACGCACTTGCTGGAATCAGCCCCGGTGAAGGCGGCATGGCAGGCAAAACAATCGGTGTCGAGCTGCTCATGGCCCGGAATCAACTTGCCCGGCCCGACCATCAGGTGTGGATAGGCAAACGTCAGCACGGTCAGCACCAGCAGGTTGATGGCCAGAATCAGTTTCAGCGTGCGGCTCATACCCAGCCCCAGAACAAAAAGACACCCACAATATGGCCCAGAGCCAGCACGGCGAACACGATGAAAATGGGGATGTGCACCTTGCGCCACTGCGCCATGGCCCCCAGCGCCACCGCGTCCCAAAATACGGCTTGCTCGACTTCGGTTTTGGACAGGCCGCGCAGCTGAAAGCGTTCGCGTTCGCCCTGCACATGTTGGCGCGACTGATTCAGCAACATCTTGCCGACCAGACCACTGATCACATTCACCCCCATGGCCACGGTCGCCAGCCAGGGCAGGATGGCATTGAAGTGGATGCCGGCGTGCAGTAACACCATCAGCGAGCCCAGCCAGGTGCCGAATTCATGCATCGTGAGCAGCGACTTTGGATCGCCCGTGCTGACCCATTTGCGCTTGCGTGCCGAGTAGTACAGCGAGCCGATGATCAGCAAAGTGCCCGGTATGCCCAGATAGCGCCCCACCCAGATCAGGTTCAGGCGGTGCAACAGATAGTCGCCAGCCAGCGTGGCGGCGGCCAGCAGCCCCAGCAGCAAGGCAAAGGGCAGCACATGTTCGCGCAATAAAGAGCCTTTTGAATTGTTCATTTACGCCTCCAGGGTGACGTCCGTTTTCGGCGTGCATACGCACAACAGGCAGCTGCCCGGTTCGGTATCAAAGTCCGGCGCCTGCGCGTAGGCCACTTCTCCGGTACGAATGGGGGTCTGGCAACTGCCGCAAGCCCCTGCCCTGCAGCCGGAGCTGACCGCAATGCCGTGATTCTCCGCAAATTCCAGCAAGGAGCCCATGGCGGGATCCCAAGCCACCTGTTTGCCCGACTTGGCAAAGCTGACCATGGCGGCGTCTTGCTTGGCGTCACCCTGGGCTGCGGCCCGCGTGGCAGATGCCGGTTTCTTGCGCGGGATCGACGCCGGGCCAAAGGCCTCAAAGTGGATCCGCCCCTCGGGCACGCCCCAATCCTCCAGCGCGGGCACCAGACTTTGCAGCATGGACGTGGGGCCGCAAAGATAGAAGTGATAGGGCTTCAGCGGCAACAGGCGGCGCAGCAGCGTGACATCCACACGGCTGCGGTGGTACAGCACCGGTCCCGACCGATGTTCGCCAAGCTCACCCGCTTGCGGGTTGCTCAGGCACAGGTGAAGGTGAAAGTTCGCGTGTTGCGCTGCCAGCACCTGCAATTGCGTCTGCATCACCAGCTCGGCCCGGTTGCGCACGCCGTAAAACAGCCACAACTCGCGCCCCGGTTGCTTCGCCAGGCACCAGTTCAGCATGCTCAGCATGGGCGTGATGCCGATGCCGCCGCCAATCAGCACCACCGGCGCGTCGCTGGGGTCGAGGTAAAAATGACCGGCGGGCGCGCGCACCTGCAGCAGACTGCCCACGGCGACATGGTCATGAAAGTAGTTTGATGACCGACCCGGTGGGACCTGGCTGCCAATAGGTGGGCTGGCGCGTTTGACGGAGATGCGGTAGTGGCCGGCGTGGGGCGCATCGGACAGCGAGTAGCAGCGGATGACCGCTTGCGTGCCACCTGCCGGGGAAGGAATGTCAAGCTGGAAGGTGAGAAACTGACCCGGCAAAAACGGCGGCAGGGGTTGCTTGTCTTCAGGGACAAGGTAAAACGAGCAGACCTGCGCCGAGGCATCTTCGGGCACCTTGCGCTCGACATGAAATGTGCGATGGCCCCCCCATGCGGCGGCCGGTGGCATCAGCTCTGGCGCGGCTTCAGGAGGCACGGCAATTTCAAACTCGGCTGCCACGTTGCGCAACGCGCGGTAGGCCTGCCAGTGGCGCCAAAAAACAATGCACCCATAGATGGCAAATTGCAGCAGAACGGCGCCCGCGATCCAAAGCAATAAGTAAAGAGATGTCATAGATACGATGCAGTCTATGCCTTGGGTCTTAACGCAGGATTAATAAAAATCAGCTTTGGTCAACTTAAAGTGAGCGTGTGGGCAAGGGCAGGTTTTCTGGCCATCCGCCGGACTCAGGGGCTTGTGTTTGATTCTGACTTCGCCCCCCGCAGCAACGTCAACGCCAGTAGCGCCGAGCCCACCAGCATCAGCATGGTGTTGAAGTTCTCGAAACTCATCAGGATCGAGATGCCCAGGATCACGCCGGGGAGCGCTGTTGCCGGTAATATCCGCGAATCACGTTGCAGGAGGTTTCAGTCATGCCAGTCGTTGTTGTTGCCAACCCCAAGGGAGGCGTGGGAA
>JBASJO010000206.1:0-2212 GCA_049655365.1 Rhodoferax sp.
GGCGGCACCGTGGGGCCAGGCCCTGCCGCTGTCAAGGCTGCTGGCCGACGCCATACGCCATGCGCACGACGGCGTGGCCGTGACGGCCAGCCAGGCGCAGCTCACCCAGCAAAAGTTTGACGGCCTCAAGGACGCGCCCGGTTTTGCCGACACCTATCTGGTCAATGGTTTGCCGCCACCTGTGGGCCATGTGCTCAAGCAGCCGGCCTTGGGTCGCACCCTGGCAACGCTGGCCGAGCGTGGGCTGGACGATTTTTACCGCGGCGAGCTGGCCCAGCGCATGGGCACTGAGCTGGAACGCGTGGGCAGCCCGCTGCGCACCGCCGACCTGGCTGCCTACCACGCCCAGGTTGTGGTCCCCTTGGCGGTGCGCCTGAATGACTGCACGGTCTACAACTTGCCGCCGCCCACCCAGGGCTTGTCGGCACTGATGATTCTGGGGCTGTTTGAGCGCCTGGGGGTGACCGAGGGCGAGGGCTTTGCCCACCTGCACGGCCTGGTGGAGTCAACCAAGCGCGCCTTCCGGGTGCGCGACCGCGTGGTCACCGACCCCAGGCGCCTGCCCGCCGACCCCAAGAGTTTTCTCACCCCCGAGGCGCTGGACGCGCTGGCCAGCCAGATTGACCCGCAGAAAGCGCTGCCTTGGCCCGACACGGCTGCGCCCGGTGACACGATCTGGATGGGGGCCATTGACCGTGCGGGACGCTCGGTCAGTTTCATTCAAAGTGTGTACTGGGAGTTTGGTTCCGGCGTGGTACTGCAAGACACGGGTGTGACCTGGCAAAACCGGGGCACCAGTTTCTCGCTCGACCCAAGCGCCCTGAACACGCTGGAGCCCGGCCGCAAACCGTTTCACACCCTGAATCCATCGCTGGCCTTGTTTGATGACGGTCGCGTCATGCCTTACGGCACCATGGGCGGCGAAGGCCAGCCGCAAACCCAGGCAGCGGTGTTCACCCGCTACGCCCGCTTCGGGCAAAGCTTGCAGCAAGCGGTGACGGCACCGCGCTGGCTACTGGGCCGCACCTGGGGTGATGTCAGCACCTCACTGAAGTTGGAGAACCGTTTTGCCCCGCCGCTGGTGGCGTCCCTCAAGGCGGCCGGGCATCAGGTCGAGGTGCTGGACGAAGCCTTCAGCGACACCATGGGTCATGCCGGCGCTCTGGTGCGCCACCCCAATGGCGTGATCGAAGGCGCTGCCGATCCGCGCAGCGATGGTGCGGCCTGCGGCGTCTAGCCTTGATGCTGGGGATGTCCAGCCTGTGGTCAAATCACAAGCTTGTTTCATCCACGTCGCTCGCCTTGAGCGAAAGATCATCACGCGTCCTATGCTCTACCTGATCTTTGGGCTGTTGTTGTTTGTCGGCACGCATTCCGTGCGGATCGTGGCTGACGGTTGGCGCACCCGCACCCGGGCCAGATTGGGGGCTTTGCGCTGGCGCGCGCTGTACACACTGCTGTCCTTGCTGGGGTTTGTCCTGATCACATGGGGCTTTGGTCAGGCGCGACAAATGCCGGTACAGCTGTGGAGTCCGCCGCTGGGGCTGCGCCATCTCGCGCTGTTGTTGACCTTGTTGAGTTTTGTGCTGCTGGCCGCTGCTTACGTGCCGGGCAACCGGATCAAGGCACGCCTGCACCACCCCATGACGGCTGCCGTGATGCTCTGGGCGCTGGCCCATTTGCTGGCCAACGGCAACCTGGCCCATGTCATCTTGTTTGGCACGTTTCTGGTTTGGTCAGTTCTGGTTTTCGTGGCTGCCAAAAAACGTGACGAGCAGGGTGGCACACGGTATTCACAGGGCAACACGGGCGCAACCGGCATTACCGTGGCGCTGGGCGTCGCGCTCTGGATCGCGTTTACGCTTTGGCTGCACGGCCTGCTGATCGGGGTACGGCCTTTTGGCTGACTACTTGATCCCCATCAGCCACTGGATCATGTACTTGGCAACAAAACCCACCATGCCAAAGGCCAGTCCCAGCATCATGACAAAAAAGCCAAACTTGCCTGCCTTGGACTCCCAGGCCAGCTGGCCAATGATGAACAACATGTAGAGCATCAGGCCACCGACGCCAAAAGTCATGCCAAAGGCGGCGATTTGCTCTTCGGTAAAGCCAAACATCAGCGCTGCTCCTGTTCCGGCAAGGCAGACACGTCCAGCAGATCGCGGTAGGCGTGCCAACTGGCATGGCCGAGCAGCGGTACCAGCAGCAC
>JBASJO010000207.1:0-6851 GCA_049655365.1 Rhodoferax sp.
GCCGAATTGTCCGGGGTCATTGCGCCGCCCGGCATGGTTTGTCCGACGCGCGGTGCGGCCAGCGCACTTTCAACCGCGTGGCGTACCGCCTGGTGCACCTCGCGGCTGTCGCGAAAACGCACCTCGATCTTGGTCGGGTGAACGTTGACATCGACCCGGGTCGCATCAATTTCGATATACAGCGCATAAACTGGCTGGCGCTGGCCGTGCAACACGTCCTCATAGGCGCTGCGCGCGGCGTGGGTGATGACCTTGTCGCGCACAAAGCGGCCGTTGACGTAACAAAACTGCTGGTCGGCGCGCGCCCGTGCCGCGTCAGGCAGGCCAGCCCGACCCCAGACCTTGATGACGGGTGCGTAATCCGGTCGGCCGGGTGCGCTACGCGTGGAGAAGTCGACCCACACCGAACGCTCGACAAAGTCGCTGCCCAGCACATCGGCCAGGCGTTGCTCCAGCGCGGGCAGGCTGCCCAAATCGCCACAGCGGCGCCATTGTTCGACCAGTTTGCCCTCGTGCCAGATGGCAAACCCGACATCGGGCCGCGCCAGCGCGTGACGGCGCACCGCCTCGACACAGTGTGCCAACTCGGTCGCATCGGTCTTGAGGAACTTGCGCCGCGCCGGCGTCGAAAAGAACAGTTCCTTGACCTCGACCGTGGTGCCGGTGCTGCGTGCCACCGGCGTGATTTCGCCGGTCTGGCCTTCGAGCAGGTAGGCGTGGGCCTGACCGCTCACGCGCGACAGCAGGGCGCAATCGGCAATGGCATTGATGGCGGCCAGCGCCTCGCCGCGAAAACCCATGGTGCCGACCGATTCCAGGTCGGCCAGGCTGCCAATCTTGCTGGTGGCGTGGCGCTTGAGCGCGATCGGCAGCTCTTCGGGAAGGATGCCTGAGCCGTCGTCTTCCACGCTGATCAGGCGCACACCTCCGGCCAGCAGTCGCACGGTGATCTGGCTGGCCCCGGCATCGAGCGCGTTGTCTACCAGTTCACGCACCACCGAGGCGGGTCGCTCCACGACTTCGCCGGCGGCAATCTGGCTGATCAGGGTGTCGGGGAGTTCCCGGATGGGGCGGCGGGGTGGGTTTGAAAGGGGTGTTGGATCGAAGTTCACCCGGGCATTTTAGGTGCCCGAGTGGCTGGGAAATCGCCCTGTTTTTCCAGACTGAAATGTCAAATCAGACCATAAGCCCCCGCCAGCAGGTAGCCAATCACACAAGAAGTCCCCACGCCAATCAAGCCCGGAAGGATGAAGCTGTGGTTGATCACATACTTGCCGATGCGGGTGGTGCCCGAGCGGTCGAACTGGATGGCAGCCAGGTCGCTGGGGTAGGTGGGCAAAATATAGTAGCCGTAGGAGGCGGCGGCAAACGCCACAACATAGCCGGGTGGCACGCCAATGGCCAGCCCCACTGGCACCATCGCGGTCACGGCGGCCGCTTGCGAATTCACCAGTTTGGACACCAGCAGCAGCGCAATGGCGTACGTCCAGGGCTGCGTTTTGACCAGATCAGTCAGCGCAGCTTTCATTTCTGGCAAGTGCGCTTCAAACACCGTGTCGGCCATCCAGGCGATACCAAACACCGCCACCACGGCAATCATGCCGGCGCGAAACACTTCGGTCTTGCCGATGGTAGCGGGGTCGGTTTTGGTGAAAATGATCATCAATGCACCTGCCAGCAGCATGAACATCTGGATGGTGAGCACCATCGACATGGGCTTGTTGTCAAAGCTTGGGCGCAGGCTGGGGTAGGCACCGAGGAAGGCCACCACCACAATGGCACCCAGAAAAATCCACATGGCGGTCCATTGGTCTTTGGAGAGGATTTTGTTCATCAGCGTGGCGCTTTCGCCGTAGATCATCTTGCGTTGTTCGGGATCGGCAATGCGCGCCTGAAATTCGGGGTCCTTGTCGAGGTCCTTACCGCGGAACCAGCTGAAAATGCCAATCATCAGCACGCCGGCCAGCGTGGAAGGGATGGTGATGGCGAGCACCTGTACAAAGTCGATCACATGGCCATCCACCGGCGCTTTGGCCAAAAAGGCCACCAAGGCCACCACGGCCACCGACACCGGGCTGGCCAGAATGCCCATCTGGCTGGAGATGGATGAAGCTGCCATGGGGCGCTCGGGGCGGATGTTATTTTTGATGGCCACGTCGTAGATGATGGGTAGCATGGTGTACACCACATGGCCGGTACCGCACAGCATGGTCAGCACGCAGGTGGTAAACGGTGCCAGGATCGACACATATTTGGGGTTGCGGCGCAGCAGCTTTTCAGCACCCTTGAGCATCACATCCAGCCCGCCCGAGGCCTGCAGCGTGGCAGAGGCGGCCACTACGGCGATGATGGTCAGCATCACATCGACTGGTGGCTTGCCGGGCTTGAGCTCAAACACAAACACCATGATGACAAGGCCGATGCCGCCGAGCAGGCCCAGCGCCACGCCACCTTTTCTGGCGCCGTAGAACAGGCAGACCAGAATCACAATCAGTTGCAGAAATATGTCCACATGCATCTCCTTCAAAGAAGGCCCTACTTTAATAAAAATTAGGGTAAACCCTCGTTTTGATTTGCGCTTCGCTTGATTTAAATCAATCAAACATTGTTTTTTGTAATAAATCGTTCATTATTCAGAATCGGTTGGGGTGCTTTCCGGTGTTCACTGAGCGTGTGCGCCAGCCGCGGATAATGCCGACTTATGGAAATCATCTCTTTTCTTATTGACTTCATCCTTCACGTCGACAAACACCTGGAGGCCTTCGTGCAAAGCTACGGTGCGTGGGTCTACGCGTTGCTGTTTTTGATCATCTTTGTCGAGACTGGCGTGGTGGTGATGCCGTTTTTGCCGGGTGATTCGCTGCTTTTTGTGGTGGGCGCCATGTGTGGCGTCGGGCTCATGAGTTTTCCGTTGTCGGTGGGTCTGCTGTTTGCGGCAGCGGTGCTGGGCAACCAGTGCAACTACACGATCGGACATTACTTCGGGCCCAAGGTGTTTGGCTGGGAAGACTCACGCTGGTTCAACAAGAAGGCGTTCGATCAGGCCCACGCGTTTTACGAAAAGTACGGTGGTATCACCATCGTGGCGGCACGCTTCATGCCGTTTTTGCGCACTTTTGCACCTTTCGTCGCGGGCGTGGCCCAAATGACGCGCAGCCGCTTCACGTTTTTTGATGTGTTGGGGGGCGCGCTCTGGGTGGGCGGCATCATCACCGTGGGCTATTTCTTTGGCAACATGCCGTGGGTCAAGTTGCACCTCGACAAAATTATCTGGGCAATGATCCTGGTGCCCGGCCTGGTGGTGCTTTATGGGGCCTGGAAGGGGCACAAGAAGGCGGCATGATTTGGCTTCGGGAAGCTTTTTAAAATGGTACAAATAAATTCCTCCGCTCAGGTGGCCACGGCTGGTGAGGCCCTGATTGATTTCATTGCCAATGCCGATGGGCGGTTCGAGCCCTGTCTGGGCGGCGCGGTCTACAACCTGACGCGCGCCCTTGCGCGCCAAGGCGTGCCGACGCTCTATCTGAATCCCCTTTCGCGCGACCGTTTTGGTCGCAGACTGGCCCAAGGTCTGTTGGACGACGGGGTTGACCTGGCCGTGCCGGAGGCCGTGCAGGCGGTGACTTCGCTGGCCGTGGTGAATGTCAACGCGCAGGGCCATCCCGACTACGCCTTTTACCGTGAGGGTGTGGCTGATCGTGCCACTTCGGCGGCGGAGCTGACACAAGTTTGTGCACCGCTGGACAACTTGTCACTGGTCTGCACCGGCGCCCTGGCCTTGTCCCCCGATGATGCCGATATCTACCTGCCCTGGCTGGCAGCCCAGCGCCAGGCTGGCCGTACCGTGGTCATCGACGCCAATCTGCGCCCCTCCGTCATGCCCGACCTGGAGGTCTATCGCCGCCACGTGCTGACTGCACTGCACTACGCCGACGTCATCAAGGCCAGCGACGAAGACCTGGTTTGCCTGGAACTGCCGGGTGGCGACGCGCTGACCCAGGCAAGACATTTGCTGCAAAACACACGCGCCAGTGTCATGGCGCTAACTCGGGGCGGCGAGGGCGCGGTGCTGCTGACGCGGCACGGCCAGGTGTTTGCTGCACGCGAGCTGGAGCCGATTGCGGTGGTGGACACGGTGGGCGCGGGCGACTGCTTTCTGGCGGGTTTGGTGGTGGCCATGCTGGCCCACCAACTGCCCGCTGATTGGGGCGGTGGGGCAGTGTCCCACGAGGTCGCCCGGGAACTTCTCACCAGCGCCATAGCCAGCGCCAGCCTGTGTGTGATGCGCCGCGGCTGCGTGCCACCGACGCGGGCCGAGGTGTTGGCGCGGCTGGCACAGCGACCCTATGCGTTCAGCACGTTAACCGGCGATGGCCATGCAGCTGCTGCCGGATAAGGTGCCTTGTGTTCAGGCACGCGAGCTTGTGCATGACAAGCCGGTTCTGAATCAACTGGTCCGATTACGAGCCAGCGGCGGGTTTCTGGCGAAATAGCCATCAATGCCGCGCATCAAGGCATCGGCCAACTGGTCCAGGTAAGCGGCGCTATTGAGCTTGGCTTCTTCGTCGGGGTTGCTGATGAAGGCCGCCTCGACCAGCACACTGGGAATATCGGGCGCCTTGAGCACGGCAAAGCCGGCCTGTTCGACGCGTGGTTTGTGCAGTTTGCCGACCCGGCCAATTTCCTTGAGCATGGCGCTGCCCAGCTGCAGGCTGTCCTTGATCTGGGCGGCGGTGCTCATGTCGAGCAAGGCGCGCTTGACCTGGGCGTCCTTGGCGCGCACGTTGAGTCCGCCCACCATGTCGGCCTTGTTTTCCTTGGCGGCCATCCAGCGCGCGGCGCTGCTGGAGGCGCCGTCCTGACTCAGGGCAAAGACGCTGGCGCCTTGGGGCCTGGGCGTAAAAAAAGCATCGGCATGCAGGCTGATGAACAAGTCGGCCTGCACCCGCCGTGCCTTGTCAACGCGGATGTGCAAGGGCACAAAAAAGTCGGCGTCACGAGTCAAGAAGGCCCGCATCGGGTTGCCGTTGCTCGATGCCGCGTTGATGCGGTCACGCAGGCGGTGGGCCAGGCGCAACACCACGTCCTTTTCATAAGTTCCTGCCGGGCCAATGGCGCCGGGGTCTTCACCCCCGTGGCCCGGGTCGAGCGCAATGATGATGAGCCGGTCGGTGGCGGCAGGGGTGGGGGCGCTCATGCTTTGCGGCGGAAGCCGCCTGACTTGCTTCGGTGGCACGGCCACCTCTGGCGCGCGTGCTTGTGATGTTTGCGCGATCAAGTCGCCCAGCGGGTCGGCTGCAGGCGCTGGTGCGACCCGTACGCTGGCGCTCTCTTTGAGACGCTCGGCAATCAGGGTTTCCAGCGGGTCCGCCACCTGGGTCGGATACAGATCGAATACCAGCCGGTGCTGGTAGGCTGCGACGGGTGTCAGGCTGAACACTTGTGGCGCAATGGCTTGCTTGAGGTCCAGCACCAGCCGCACCACGCCGGGACCGAACTGGCCGACGCGAATGCCCGAAATGTTGGGGTCATTGGCACTGACTTTGGCCACCAGCTCCTTGAGCGCCGGGTTCAGGTCAATGCCCTTCACATCGACCGCGAGTCGCGGTGGATTGGGAATAAAAGTCTGGCTGAAACTCAATGAGGCGTCGGATTCGATGGTGACACGCGAATAGTCCGGCGCTGGCCACACCCGCACCGCCACAATGCTGGCGCCGCGGGCCAGATGCTGGGCGCCCAACAACAGCACCAAGGTGCCCGACTGCAATAGCTGGCGTCGTTTCATGGACCCACGGTGTTCGGGCAGGTGGGACCCAGGCCGTCCAGCAGCTTGACCCCCAACCTGGTTTGCGCCGTCAGGCGCAACTGGCGCGCTGCGTCGTCCTGCACGTCAAGCTGCAACGCCAGGTCAGCCAGCGGCACGCATCCGGCGGCTTTTTCCGGCCATTCGGCAATTTTGAGGCCCGGGCTGGCAAAGATGTCGCGAAAGCCGGCATCCTGCCATTCGCGCGGGTCGCTGAAGCGGTAAAAATCAAAGTGCCAAATGTTGAGGTCGGGCAATTCATAGGGTTCCACCACGGTGTAAGTGGGGCTCTTGATGCGCCCCTGCACCCCCAGGGCACGCAACAGATGGCGCACCAGCGTCGTCTTGCCCGCGCCCAAGTCACCCCGCAATTCAATGTAGGCCAGGCGCACTTCAGGCAGCGTCGCCAGCGCACCGGCAAAGCGCTCGGTCGCCGCTTCGTCACACAGAAGCAGGGTTTTTACAATAGGCAGGTGATCAACACCATGCAGCAACTCAACAGCAGTCAATGGGTCTCCAGAATTCAGGAATGGGGGCGAACATTGGGATTTTCACAAATTGGTGTGGCAGATGTTGATTTGTCCGCCGCAGAACCCGGATTATCCGCATGGCTGGCCGCCGGGTTTCATGGCGACATGCATTACATGGCGGCCCACGGCCTCAAGCGCGCCCGCCCGGCCGAGCTGGTGCCGGGCACCGTGCGTGTCATCACCGCGCGCATGGACTATTTGCCTGCTGACACCCCCGAGGGCTGGCAGGCGCTGGAGTTGGACCGGCTGAAGCACCCGGCAGAAGCCATCATCTCGGTCTATGCCCGTGGCCGGGACTACCACAAGGTCATGCGCAACCGTCTGCAAAAACTGAGCGACCAGATCGCCGCTGCGCTGGGGCCGCTGGGTTACCGGGTGTTCACCGATTCGGCCCCGGTGTTGGAAGCTGAATTGGCCAGTCTGAGCGGCCTGGGCTGGCGTGGCAAGCACACCTTGTTGCTGAGTCGCGAGGCCGGATCGACATTTTTTCTGGGCGAGATTTTTGTCGACATGGCCCT
>JBASJO010000208.1:0-2648 GCA_049655365.1 Rhodoferax sp.
GAGGCGAAGTTGCTTTTCAGTCATCACCCAGCCCGGAACCAATGTGTTGACCCGGATATTGAAGGGGCCAAAATCACGGGCCAGGCTGCGCGTCAGCCCCTGGACGGCAGACTTGGATGTGGTGTAAACCGGCATGCCCCCTTGTTTAAGCATCCAGCTCAGGGAGCCGAAATTCACGATGCTGCCACCGCCATTTTTTTTCATGTCTGGGGCAACGCTGCGAGCCGCAAAAAACTGGTGTTTGAGGTTGACGGCAATGCCGGCATCCCACGATTCTGGTGTCGTTTCTTCAATGCTGTGGCGGCGATCATTGGCAGCGTTGTTCAAGAGCGCATGAATGGGGCCGAAGTGCTGGCGAACCTTTTCGATGGCGGCTTCCAGCGCGGGGATGTTGGTCAAGTCAGCAGCCACGAAAAGCGGGGCGTGACGTGCCGTAGCCAGTGACTTCGCCAACGCTTCTCCTGATGCGGTGTCGATGTCGATGAAGCCGACCTTCGCGCCTTGCGCGGCGAATTGTTCAACAAGGCAGGCACCAATGCTGGTGGCGCCTCCGGTGATGAGAACGGTCTTGTCTGTCAGACTGGGGTATTGGGTAGAAGTTGTCATGGAATGTTCCTTTGAGTTGAAAAAAACGAAGTACACGTGGATCGTGCACAGGGGGGCTCTAACGATAATTTGACAGGGTGAATACTGTCAAGATTGTTGTATATAGTCAAATGTCCCGCATCCAGGGGTTGGCCTGGCGATTAAAAATGTGTTCAAGGTCTGTCGTTCAGGCCTGGATCAAGCCCATTATTCCTGTGCGGCAAGGGCCACGACATGGCGGAATCGGGAAAACCCGGGTGGCAGCTTGATTATAAATTTGTATGATAACCAGATTAATTAGAATCTAGTTTCAAAGAAGGAAACCAAAACATGACAACGAATGTCGGTCTGATCGGTTTAGGTGCCATGGGCAGCGGTATGGCGGGCTCCTTGCGCCGCCATGGCTGCAAGGTCCATGTGTTTGATGTGCGTGCCGAGTCGGCGCAAGCCTTTGCGGCGCAGGGCGGCGTGGCCTGTGCCTCGCCGGCTGAACTCGCGGCGCACTGCAAGGTGATTGTGTCGGTGGTCGTCAACGCCGCTCAGACCGAGGCGGTGCTGTTTGGTGAGCAGGGCTGCGCCAGCGCCATGCCGCCCGGCAGCGTGTTTGTGATGTGTTCCACGGTCGACCCGAACTGGTCCATCGCCATGGAAGCGCGCCTGGCCAAGCTCGGTATTTTGTATGTGGACGCCCCCATCTCGGGTGGCGCCGCCAAGGCCGCCAGCGGCCAGATGACCATGATGACCGCCGCCACGCCCGAGGCTTACGCGGCCGTGGGCCCCTTGCTCGATGCCATGGCCAGCAACGTTTACCGGCTGGGCGACAAGGCTGGCGCGGGCAGCAAAGTCAAGATCATCAACCAGTTGCTGGCTGGCGTGCACATCGCCGCCGCGGCCGAAGCCATGGCCCTGGGCCTGCGCGAAGGCGTGGATGCCGCCGCCCTGTACGACGTCATCACCCACAGCGCGGGCAACAGCTGGATGTTCGAGAACCGCATGGCACATGTGCTGGCCGGCGACTACACGCCTTTGTCGGCGGTCGACATTTTTGTCAAAGACCTCGGGCTGGTGCTGGATGTGGCGCGCGCCACCAAGTTCCCCTTGCCGCTGTCGAGCACTGCGCACCAGATGTTCATGCAGGCTTCCACCGCGGGCTTTGCGCGCGAGGACGACAGCGCGGTCATCAAGATATTTCCTGGCATTGAGTTGCCCAAAAAATCATGAACAAAATAGTTTTGGGCTGTATTGCCGACGACTTCACCGGCGCCACCGACCTGGCCAACAACCTGGTGCGCGCCGGCATGCGCGTGGTGCAAGCCATGGGCGTGCCCAACCAGCCGCTCGACGCACAAGCCGACGCGGTGGTGGTGGCGCTCAAGTCGCGCACCGTACCGGTGGCTGACGCGATGCAGGAGTCACTGGCGGCCTTGCGCTGGCTGCAGGCGCAGGGCGCGCAGCAGATTTACTTCAAATATTGCTCCACCTTTGACAGCACGGCACAGGGCAATATCGGTCCGGTCACGGAAGCCCTGATGGAGGCGCTGGCGGGTCAGCCGGGCGCCGACTTCAGCATCGCGACGCCGGCCTTTCCTGACAACGGTCGCACCGTGTTCAAGGGCCACCTGTTCGTGGGTGACGTGCTGCTCAATGAGAGCGGCATGCAAAACCACCCGCTGACCCCCATGACGGACGCCAATCTGGTGCGTGTGCTGCAAGCCCAATGCCGCCGCAAGGTCGGGCTGATCGACTACAAGGTCGTGGCCCAGGGGCCGGACGCCATTCGCTCACGCATCGACCAATTGCGCGCCGACGGTGTCGGTCTGGCGGTGGTGGATGCGGTGTCCAACGACGACCTGATGCGGCTCGGCCCGGCGCTTAAAGGCCTGCCACTGGTGACCGCAGGCTCCGGCGTGGCCATCGGTCTGCCGGCCAATTTTGGCATTGCACCCAGCAACACCGCCAGTGCATTGCCGCCCGCCACCGGCTTTCAGGCGGTGGTGTCGGGCAGTTGCTCGCTGGCGACCAATCGGCAGGTGGCTGCGTTTGTTGCTTCGGGTCGTCCCGCT
>JBASJO010000209.1:0-3521 GCA_049655365.1 Rhodoferax sp.
CGGCAACTCACCCAAGCCTGGGCCACGCTGTCGCGCCGCTGAGTTTCTCTGCCCGCATGGCAGGTGAAACCATCAAGAAAACCATCTTTTTTGTGCTTTTATTAGGTTCATATAAAATGAACCTTTAAAGATTAAAACTTATTTTCAAGGTCACACCGATGGACTCACCTGCATTTTTCAAACGAATTCCAGAAATCACCCTGATCGATCCGCTGGCTGATTTTTTAGGCTCTGCAGAAGGTGGGCTGGTGCGCTATGGCTATGCCGATGCTGTCAAATTGGCGGGCCATTCGTGTCCGACCGTGGCATCAGCTTATTGGTTAGGCGTGCGCGCCTTGCAGCAACTTTATCCCGATGCGGTGCCAGAGCGTGGCGGCGTTGCGGTCGACCTGCGACAGACTCTGGAGTCGGGCACGACGGGTGTGGTGGCCAACGTTCTGGGGCAACTCACGGGTGCTGCGAGCAGCGGTGGTTTTGCCGGCATTGGCGGGCGTTTTGTGCGCCGCAACCTGATGCACTGTGGTGTGGACATTGACTTTGAAATGCGCTTCACGCGCACCGACACCGGTCAGGCGGTGCTGGCCCAGGCCCATGTACAGCAGGTGCGCGCAGACCCTCGGACCATGCCCTTGATGCAAGCCTGTCTGTCAGGCACCGCCACGGCGGCGCAACGGCAAGAGTTTGGTCAGCTTTGGCAGGCGCGGGTCGAGCAATTGTTGCTGGTGCATGGTTTTGACGATGCCGTGTTTGAACTCCGGCCCGCCTGAAAGGAGAAATCACCATGACCTTTGTCGTGACCGAATCCTGCATCCGCTGCAAATATACCGACTGCGTCGACGTCTGCCCGGTGGATGCCTTCCGCGAAGGCGCCAATTTTTTGGTGATCGATCCCGACGATTGCATCGACTGCGCCGTGTGTGTGCCGGAGTGCCCGGTCAATGCCATTTATGCGGAGGAAGACGTGCCTGCCAAGCAGCAGGGCTTCATCGCGCTCAACGCTGAGCTGGCGCCCCAATGGAAAACGATCACGAAAACCAAGGCGGGCCTGCCCGACGCGGATGAATGGGCCAAGATTGAGCACAAACTCCCGGAACTCAAACGTTGATCGCCCCCATCGCGATGGATCGGAATGGGTGATGCCCCGCTGGCGTTTCAGCCACCTGTTGCTGGCACCGCACCGTCTGGCGTTTTTCATGGCCGCCGTGATGCTGGCCACGTCCGCGCTCTGGTGGGCGGCGCTGTTGCTGGCGCGCGCATTGGCGTGGCCGTTGAGTCCGGTCGTTGCTGAACCCCTGATGCACGCGTTGCTGATGAGCCTGGGCTTTATGCCGCTATTTTTTGTCGGATTTTTGTACACCGCCGGGCCTAAATGGCTCAAACTGCCCGCGGTCAGTGCGCGCAGCGTGCTTCCGGCACTGGCGACGGTGATGACCGGCTGGGCGCTGGCCTGGTTCGGGCTGCACTGGCAACTGCTCATGGCAGCGGCAGGCATGGGCTTGGTGGCGCTGGGTTGGACCACTTTAAGCCGGCGCTTTGCCCACATGGTTTGGTGCAGCCGGGTCAGCGACAAGATGCACACCAGCTTGGCCAGTGCCGCGTGCCTGGTCGGCGCGGGGGTGATGTGGTGCGTCACCTTGGCACTGGCTTTTGACGCAACAACCCTGCTGCGTACCGGCATTCAGATGGGTATCTGGTGGTTCTTGGCGCCGGTCTTTGCGGTGGTATCGCATCGCATGGTTCCGTTTTTCAGCGCAAGCATCATTGAAAGTCTCGATGTCTGGCGACCCAACTGGGTGCTGGTGGTCATGCTTGGCACGCTGCTGTTGGAGGGGCTGGTCAGCGTGGCCGATCTGTGGTGGTGGCCCCTGCCAACGGCATTGCGCTGGCTGCAAGCGGGGGTGGAAGCGCCACTGGCCTTGTTGATGCTGGGACTGGCGCTGCGCTGGGGTTTCATTCAAAGCCTGAGGATTCGATTGTTGGCCATGCTGCATGGTGGCTTCGTTTGGCTGGGTGTGGCGCTGGCTTTGAATGCCGTTTCACACGGTTTGATGGCCGCCAGCGGCGATGCCGCGTCGCTGGGCCTGGCGCCCTTGCATGCCATGACCATGGGCTACCTGGGCTGCACCATGTTCGCCATGGTCACGCGCATCAGCACTGGCCACGGTGGCCGCAAGGAGTCCGCTGACAACTTGGTCTGGTCGCTTTACTGGGTATTGCAGGCCGCCGTGGTGTTGCGGGTCAGCGCCGCCATGCTTGAGGCCTTATCGCAGACCTTGACGCTGGCTGCTGTGGCCGCGTGGGTTGTGGTCATGCTGGGCTGGACGCTGCGCTATGGTGGCTGGTTTGGTACGCCGCGTCCGGATGGTCGTAATGGCTAAGGGCCTTGGTAATACGCTGGTGATGGCGCCCCCGAGATTGGCGGGTGATCTGGCGGTCTGGCTCATCATCCTGGCGGAATTGCTGGCGTTTGGCATTCTGTTTTTGTCGTACGCCTTTGCCCGCACGTTTGACGTGGCGCTGTTCAACGCCTCGCAGCGCACGCTCGATCTGAATTCTGGCGCCATCAACACGGCCTTGCTGATCACCGGCAGCTGGTGTGTGGTGCGCGCCGTGCAGGCTGTCAAACAGGATGCATCGGCGGCAGGGGCGCGCTGGTTGCTGGCGGCGCTGGCCTGCGGCAGCGGCTTTGTCGGCATCAAGCTGCTTGAGTTTTCTGATAAGGCACAGGCGGGCATCGATTTGTCCACCAACACCTTCTACATGTTCTACCTTTTGTTGACCGGGTTCCATTTTTTCCATGTGCTGGCAGCCATGGTTTTTTTGACGATCCTGCTGGTCAAGACCCGAGCCGGGCATTACGGCCAGCACAAGCACCACGCCCTGGAGACGGGCGCCGCCTTTTGGCATATGGTCGACTTGTTGTGGATCGTGCTGTTCCCGCTGGTTTACGTGATGCGCTGAGGCTCAGGTCAACATGTTCAAATTTTCAAACAACACGCTTTGGCTGCTCTTGCTGGTCGCCACCGGTGCGACCTATTGGCTGGGTGAGTCGGGTGGGATGGGTCAGGCCAGCATGGTGCCGGTGTTGCTGATTTTTGGCTTTGCCTTGGCCAAGGGTATGGGCGTGATCCTCGACTTCATGGACTTGCGCCATGCGCCTGCCTTGTGGCGCAACTTGCTGGTGGGGTGGTTGGTTTTTGTGGTTGGGATGATTTTGCTGGCTTACTGGATTGGTCAGTGACCAGCAAGAACATCCCGGATGGCGCTTCGCTTCATCCGGGCTACTGACTGAGTCATGGATCCGGGTCTCGCCCCGGCGGGCGACTCACTTTTCTTTGCTTCGCCAAAGAAAAGTAAGCAAAAGAAAAGCGACCCTACTGTCTGCGACCCGCAGTAAAGCTGCGGGCAACCTGCGCTGGGCGAGTTTTGCAGGGGAGTCGCTCGAACTCGCTACGCTCAGACAATCGCGACTCCTGATCCCGCAAAACCCACCCAACGCAGGCGCATACACAAGGGTGGGG
>JBASJO010000210.1:0-2363 GCA_049655365.1 Rhodoferax sp.
GATCGTCGCAAAATTTTCTAACGTGGGTTCGTCGGGTATCCAGTGCGGCGGCACCGAAGTGATCTCGGCCTCCGACTGGAACGACGATGAGACCAGCCAGCCGATCGGCGCCAGCACATACAGCGCAGAGAGCAGCGAGGCAAAAAAGAGCAGCGCCCGTCTGCCGAGGTGGGGGATCTTCATGGAATGCATGGGACTCGGTTTACGATGTTCGGCTAGAGCTTGCGGCTCGTGCTTCGGATGATGAAAAAAGCCAGCGTGAAGGTGACAATCGCCATGATGTAGGCCAGTGCCGCCCCGGTACCAAAGGCCAGCTTGCGAAAGGTTTCCACGTAAACCTGCCAGGCGACCACGTGTGATGCGTCGGCCGGCCCGCCTTCGGTCAGGATGAAAAACAGATCAACATGCCGTATGGCCATCATCGTTTCATAAATCATGACCAGGGCAAATCCCGGCGTCAGCGCCGGCAGGGTGATGTGAATGAAGCGCTGCCACACGTTGGCGCCATCGACTTTGGCGGCGCTGTACAAGTCAGCGCGAATCGATTTGAGCGTCACCAACAACAGGATGGTGGCCAATGGCACCTCTTTCCAGACGAAAGAGTTGGTGATGAGCAACATGGTCTTGTCGACGTCTCCGAGCATCACCAGGTACTTGTCGATCAGGCCGAGCTGAAACAGGAGGCCATTGAGGGCGCCGTAGCCGGAGTCATAAATCCACTTCCACATGAGCCCGTTGGCCACATAGGGAATCGCCCAGGGAATCAACAAAATGGCCGACAGGATGCGGCGGCCCCGAAATTCCTCGTTGAGCAACAAGGCCATCAACATCGCAATCAACATGATGGCCGACACCGACATCAGGGTAAACGAGGTGCTGCGTCCGACCGAATCCCAGAACATCTGGTCCTGGAAGATGTGGACATAGTTGTCGAACCACACGAAGGGCGCACGGTGCGGGCGCGTCAGCTTGAGGTCAAACAGGCTGATCCAGAACGAATACAGGATCGGAAAAACCGCCACGGCCATCAAGACGACCATCATGGGCGCAAGGAAAATCATCGCGCTTTTCTGGTCATACGCACTGACCGGGGTGCCGATCAACCGGCGCAGCCCCTTGCTTTTGTTGCTCATTAGATTGCCTCTTTCAGGGTGCCTGTCCGGGAGCGTTTTGCGTCACCCCCGGAGCCGCCATGCTCAGGACTGCTTGCGCAGGTCGTTCCAGGCCTGGGCTGATTTCTTCAGCGCGTCGGCCGGCGTGATCTTGCCGATGACGGCCGACTGCCAAGCCGAGCCGTTGATTTCGTCCCACTCGCCAAACCAGCGCGCAATGACGTCCTTTTTGCGGGCGAACTGTTGCTGCTTTTCGAACATGGCGATGTCGGAGTATTTGGCATAGGAGGCCTGGACTTCAGGATCCTTGAACAAGCCTTTCACCGCGAAGCCGGCGCCGATGTCGGCAAAGAGCATTTTCTGGAAACGGTACTGGCCTTCGGCCTTGCCGCCATACCATTCAATCAACTTCGCTGCGTTGGCGGCACGCGTTTTGTCGGCAGCGGCCTGCGCCGTCATGCCGTGAAAACGCATCCATCCCACGGTGGCATGCGAACCACCGGCGCCAGCGGGCATCAGCGCCTGCTTGACACGCCCGGCAATCTGCGACTGCTTGGGATCGTTGAGGGTGCGGATGCGGTAGCGGCTCAGCAGGGCAAACGCATGGTTGCCGGAGCTGAATGACTTCAGGCCGTTGAGCTCGCCGGTTTCAACGCAGGCGGGCGAAATGATCTTGTACTTGTTGACGGCATCGACAATCCATTGCAGGGCCTGCACCGCACCCTTTTTCGGATCGCTCATGATGGCCGCGCCGCTGGCGTCGGTGAAGCCACCACCATGTGAATACACCAGAGCGGTCAGGAATTCGATCAGCCAGCTCTCACGCGCCATGGGCAACATCATGGGGTATTCGGAAATACCGGCCGCCTTGATCTTGAGTGATTGCTGAACCAGTTCGTCCCAGGTCGTTGGCGGCTCCTTGATGCCGGCTTTTTTCAACTTTTCCTCGTCGTAGAAGAACGCCATGTAGTCGGTGTAATAGCTCAGGCCATATTGCTTGCCTTTGTATTGCATCGATTGCGTGCTGAAGTCATCTGCCTCTGCGTTGTATTTCATCAACTCGGGAAAACTGTTGATCGGCGCCAACCAACCCGCGTCCGCCCACTCAGGCAGCCAACTGTCGGAAACCCACAAAACGTCCAGCGGCGCCTTGCCAACAAACTTGGTCACCATGGTGTCGCGGTACTGCGCCCAGGGGGCATTGTTGTAGTTGACCTTGATGCCGGTCTTGGCCTCGAATGCCCCCAGGTG
>JBASJO010000211.1:0-5774 GCA_049655365.1 Rhodoferax sp.
TGAGGTGGCTGACGCTGCCCCAGGCGCGTGACAAGCGTTCGGTAGCCACGTCCAGGACCACGGCGATGCCGGTCCAGCTGGATGCAAAGTCAGGTGCCGTGACGGTCTCCAGGGCGGCATTGGCGTCAGTCAGCAGTTGTTCAATGGCCGACTCGACGTGCTCCGGACCGATCTGGTCAAAGTGCGGCAGACCTTCAAAGGAGAGGAGGGGATTGTTCATGGTAGTTGGCTGGCACTGCGCTCGGCAGCTTCAAGGGTGTTGACCAGCAGCATGGTAATGGTCATCGGGCCAACCCCGCCCGGTACCGGGGTAATGGCGCTGGCCACCTGGCGCACGCCTTCAAAGTCGACGTCGCCGCAGAGCTTGCCTTCATCGTTGCGGTTCATGCCCACGTCCAGCACCACGGCGCCGGGTTTGACCATGTCGGCGGTCAGCACATTGCGTTTGCCCACGGCGGCCACAATTACATCGGCCTGCAGCGTGAAGGCCTTCAGGTCGGGTGTGGCGCTGTGACAAATGGTGACGGTGGCATTTTTTTGCAGCAGCATCAGGGCCATGGGCTTGCCGACGATGTTGGAGCGGCCGATCACCACGGCGTGTTTGCCACGCAGGTCGTAGTTGATGGATTCGAGCATCTTCATGCAGCCGTATGGCGTGCAGGGCCAGAAACCCGGCATGCCGGTCATCAGGGCACCGGCGCTGGCGACGTGAAAACCATCGACATCCTTCAAAGGCGAAATGGCTTCGATCACCTTGGTGGCATCGATGTGCTTGGGCACCGGCAATTGCACCAGGATGCCGTGAATGGCGGGGTCGGCGTTCAGGGCCGCAATGCGCGCCAGCAGTTCTGGCTCGGTCAAGCTGGCGTCAAATTTCTCCAGCACCGAATGAAAACCGCAGTCTTCACAACCCCGAACCTTGTTGCGCACATAGACCTCGCTGGCCGGGTTGTCGCCCACCAGAATCACCGCCAGGCCGGGCGTGACGCCGCGTGCCTTGAGGGCCTGGACCCGGGCGATCAGGTCCGCGCGGAGCTTTTTGGAGAGCGCGACGCCATCGATGATGTGGGCGCTGGAGCTGTGAGTGGTCATGTCAATGTCATCCATAAAAAAAGCCCGCTGGTCCGGAAAGGGGCGGGCGTGTTGGCTTGAGGCCGGGTGATGGGGTGCTCAGGCCTTGACGGCGTTGGGTCCCAGTGCAATTTTGAGCAGGTCAGCCACGGTGTTGGCGCTGAGCTTTTCCATGATGTTGGCGCGGTGCGCTTCCACCGTTTTGATGCTGATGCCAAGGTCGTCGGCAATTTGTTTGTTCAGACGGCCCGCCACGATGCGTTCCAGCACCTGGGACTCGCGCAGCGTCAGGCGACCCATCAGGGCGTCGCGGTTGAGGGCATTTTGAAATTCAGCAAACGAATCCTTGGCCTGTTCGAGCATGCGCTCGACCAAAGGCACCAGTTGTTCTTCGTTGAAGGGTTTCTGGATAAAGTCCATGGCCCCCTTTTTCATGGTGTCGACGGCCATGGGTACATCGCCGTGGCCGGTGATGAAGGCCAGTGGCAGCGGCGAGCCGTTCTCGATCAGGCGGTTTTGCAGCTCCAGGCCGGTCATGCCACCCATGCGGATGTCAACGATCAGGCAGGCTACTTCACGTGCGTCAAAACGGCTCAGAAAAGACTCGGCGGAGTCAAAGCAGCGCACGCGGTAGTCTTTGCCCTCCAGCAACCATTGCAAGGAGTCGCGCACGGCCTCATCGTCGTCAACGACGTACACAGTGCCTTTTTTGGGGATCAAACTCATGGTGGTATCTGCAAGGTGGGTTGGACAAAACGCTTTGTGGGCGCTGTCGGCAGGGGCTCGGCGACCGGAATCCAGAAGGTAAAGCAGCAGCCCGTCACGATTGCGCCATTGTAAAGGTTCTCGGCTTTCATTCGACCCATGTGCGATTCCACGATGGAGCGGCACAAACTCAGGCCGATGCCCATGCCCTCGGCCTTGGTGGAATAAAACGCCTCGTACAGGTGTTCCATCATGTCGGGTGAAATGCCCGCGCCGGAGTCGACGACCTTGAACTCGATGACCGGCTTGTCATTGACATAGGCTTGCGCCACGGTCAGCTTGATCAGTCTTTGCGCGGTCGGGCGTTGCGCCGCATCGACCGACTCTGCTGCGTTTTTCAGCAGGTTGAGCAAGACCTGTTCGATCAGGATGGGGTCAACCAGCACCATGGGCAGTCTGGGTACCAGGTATTGGCTGAGTTTGACATTGCGCCGGCGCAGCTCGATTTCTGCCAGTTCCACCGCCTCGGTGACCATGGTGGCCACATTGGACGGGGTGCGGTTGGGTTCGCTGCGTTTCACAAAGGAACGGATGTGGTGAATGATCTGGCCGGCGCGGTGCGCCTGCTTGGCCGTTTTTTCCAGGGCACCCAGCAGTTCGTTCTCATTGATCTGCTTGCTCTTGATGCGCGACACCATGCCATTGCAATAGTTATTGATGGCGGTGAGCGGCTGGTTGAGTTCATGGGCCACGCTGGACGCCATTTCGCCCATGGTGATGAGGCGGCTGGCGGTTTGCGCGCGCTCGGCTTGCACCTGCGATTGTTCTTCGGCATTGCGCCGGGCCGTGATGTCGGTGGCAATCACCATTTGCGCCAGGCGGCCATCAACCCAGCTCAGGTAACGGGTGCGAACCTCGAGCCAGCGGCCCAGCGTACCCAGGTAGATCTCGGCACTTTCAGCTTCCTTGTCGGCCAGTTGGTCGGTGGGCAGACCGGCAAAGGCATCCACCTCGTCCTGGGTTTCATCACTGACCACGGGCGGTGGCACGCCGGCTTCGGCCACCAGTTGCACGTGACCGTCAGCCTGGGCGCTGAACCATTGGCGATAGAGTTTGTTGGCAAACAGCAGCTCGCTGCTGCCCAGCGGTGCGACGGAAATCGAGGCGTCCAGCGCTTCCAGCACCGTGGTGAAGCGTTCGTATGAGGCGGCCAATTGTTCGCGTACCCGGGTCGGCTCCGTGATGTCGATCATGGACGTCATCCAGCCAGTCTGCTGGCCAAACGCATCGATCAGGGGGGACACATAGAGCCGTGCTTCGATGATGACGCCGTCCTTGCGCTTGACACGGAAATGGATGCCGCTGGGCAGGATGTTGCCCGCCAGTTCATCCTTGAGCCGCTGCTTGAGCATCTCGAAATCTTCCTCAGGCCAGTAAGGAAACGGTGCGGTTTGCCCCACCAGCTCTTCCTCGCTCCAGCCGGTCATCTGGCAAAAAGCGGCGTTCACATAGGTGATACGGCCTTGCAGGTCCATGGTGCGCATGCCGGTGAGAATGGAGTTTTCCATGGCGCGGCGAAAGGCGGTTTCCTGCACCAGTGCGTCCTGTGCCTGGATGCGCCGGCGGGTGTGACTCCAGTTGGCCAGCAGCAGCCAGGCAGTGATGGCGCTAAGCACCATGACCAACCAGAACAGGCCACTGCCGATCACACCCAGTGAGGTGCGGTAGGCCTGGCCCTGAATCGTCAAGCCATTGCCAATGGGGGAAACCGGCATCTCATAAGCATTGATGGGGCTGGCCCAAGGTAACAGCTGGCGCTTGAGACCGCTTGCTGAAATGGTGCTGCCGGCCAGCAATTTGCCTTGTGCGTCCTGCAAGGACATGGCGTATTTGGCGTTGATTTCGTTGGGGATGCCGTAAAGAAACAAGGCGTCCACAGAATAAAGTGCCAGCAGGGTGCCCTTGAATTTGGCTTGTTCGATCAGCGGCAGATGAAGCTCCAGTATGCTGTCGCGTCCGGGCGTCGTTTGTGGTGCTGAATAAATCGGCACCAGCAACTGGCGCGCCAACGCGAAGTTGTCGACAGATCGCGTGCTGTTCTCGGCGGATTCATTGGTCTTTTGCGGTGGCATCGGCCGATTGGCTGTGTGGTAGTTCACCCTGACACGGCGCCGCTCATCGATCCAGGCCAGACCCTGCACTTCGGGATAGAGGTTGACCAAAGCCTCAGCTCGGTTCAGGAAGTCCTGGTGACTGATCTCCCGGCTGGCGACCTCCCGCGCAAAGCGCCCCAGCTGTTCCTGTTGTTCGAGCAGGCGCAAACGCAGGCGCTGTTGGGTGTACTCCACATCGCGGCTGATGGCCTCACGCTCGCGCGAGATTTCTTCGAGGCGCAGGTAGGCAAAGGCGGACAGGATGGCGACCAGAAAAAGCACCACCGCCGCCAGCGGTGCCAACATGGCAAAGCGATCCTGGCGCTGGGGTGTCAGGCGCGACCACCAGGTTTTCAGGCGCTGCAAAGGGGAGGCTTGCAACGCCTTGGGCAGGAACAGGTTTTCTGACAAAGGCATGGGGCGAGTGTAGGAGAGGTGCAGTTTTATTTATTTCACATTACAAAAATAGCAAACACTATTTGAAATATTTTATGAATCCCGCTAAAATTTAGTCAATTCCCAGAATGGCAAATTCCACTACCATTGATGGGCCGAACAATACAGGAGACCAAGCATGTCAGTCATACCCGAGAGCCGAGTAGGCGCTTCCGCGCCAGATGCCGATACCCAGGAAACCCGCGAATGGATGGATGCCTTGAGCGCCGTCATCGAGAGTGAGGGTCCTGAGCGCGCCCATTACCTGCTTGAGCAACTCCTGGAACATGCCCGTCAAAGCAGCATCGACATGCCTTTTTCAGCCAACACCGGCTATGTCAACACCATCGAGACCGACCAGGAAGAGCGCTGTCCTGGCAACATCGAAATCGAAGAACGCCTGCGCGCCTACATGCGCTGGAACGCGATGGCGATGGTGGTCAAGGCCAACCGCCACTATCCGGCAGATGGCGGTGATCTGGGTGGTCACATCGGCTCGTTTGCTTCACTGGCCCACATGTTTGGCGCCGGCTTCAACCATTTCTGGCACGCCGAATCTGAAAACCACGGTGGCGACTGCCTCTACATCCAGGGCCACGTCGCTCCTGGTGTCTATGCCCGCGCCTACATGGAAGGTCGCCTGACCGAAGAGCAGTTGCTGAACTTCCGCCAGGAAACCGACGGCAAGGGTTTGTCGAGCTACCCGCATCCCAAGCTCATGCCTGAATTCTGGCAATTCCCCACCGTCTCCATGGGCCTGGGCCCGCTGATGGCGATTTACCAGGCGCGATTCCTCAAATACCTGCACGCCCGTGGCATTGCCAACACCGAAAACCGCAAGGTCTGGGTGTTCTGCGGTGACGGTGAAATGGACGAGGTGGAATCTTTGGGTGCCATCGGTCTGGCGGCACGCGAGAAGCTTGATAACCTGGTGTTTGTCATCAACTGCAACCTGCAGCGCTTGGACGGTCCGGTGCGCGGCAACGGCAAGATCATCCAGGAGTTGGAGGGCACGTTCCGCGGTGCCGGCTGGAACGTGATCAAACTGATCTGGGGCAGCAACTGGGACCCCTTGCTGGCGCGCGACAAGGACGGCGCCTTGCGCAAGGTCATGATGGACACGCTCGACGGTGACTACCAGACCTTCAAGTCCAACGACGGCGCCTATGTGCGCAAGCATTTCTTTGGCCGTGATCCCAAGACCCTGGAGATGGTGGCCAAGCTCAGTGATGACGACATCTGGAACCTGCGCCGCGGCGGCCATGACCCGCAAAAGGTCTATGCGGCCTACCACGCTGCGGTGAATCACAAGGGTCAGCCGACGGTGCTGTTGATCAAGACCGTCAAGGGCTTTGGCATGGGCAAGAGCGGCGAGGGCAAGAACAACGTGCACCAGACCAAGAAGCTCAC
>JBASJO010000212.1:0-5513 GCA_049655365.1 Rhodoferax sp.
GCCTTATGGCGCCTTGGTGCGCGGTGTTGAAACCGGCGGGCCGGCCGACAAGGCCGGCGTTGAGGCCGGTGACATCATCATCAAGTTTGATGGCAAAAAGGTTGAAAAATCCAGCGATTTGCCACGCATGGTGGGCAGCACCAAGCCGGGTGTCAAGAGTGCGCTGACGGTGTTTCGCCGTGGCGCCAGCAAGGATTTGACGGTCACCATTGCCGAGATCGAACCCGAAAAGACCGCCGCCAAAACGCCTGAAAAAGCGCCCAAAGCCACGGAATCCAAAATGGCCCAGGCGCTCGGCCTGGACTTGAGCGAGTTGACGGACGCAGCCAAGAAAGAACTGAAGATCAGCGGGGGCGTTCAGGTCAAGGCCAGCAGCGGGGCGGCCGCGCGCGGTGGTTTGCGCGAAGGTGATGTCATCGTGGCCGTGGCCAATGTGCCGGTGACCAATGTGGCCACTTTTGAAAAGGTGGTCGCCGAGCAGGACAAGTCCAAACCCGTCAATATTCTTTTCCGTCGCGGCGAGTGGGCCCAGTACACCGTGATCCGGTTCACTCCCTGACCCGCAAGGCATCTAATCGGGTGGGGCCCGATTTAATTACAATCGGGTACTTTACTTTGGTGCAGCCAATTCCCTGGTTCGGGGCGCGTCTCTCTGGAACGCGCCCTTTTTTCTGTTGTTCTCTTACTCACTTAAATCGGTTTTCCTGGATGCAACACATCAGAAATTTCTCCATCATCGCCCACATTGACCACGGCAAGTCCACGCTGGCCGACCGCCTGATCCAGCGCTGTGGTGGTTTGCAGGAGCGTGAAATGGAAGCGCAGGTGCTGGACTCGATGGACATCGAGAAGGAGCGTGGCATCACCATCAAGGCCCAGACAGCGGCCCTGCACTACAAGGCGCTCGATGGCCAGGTTTACAACCTGAACCTGATCGACACCCCCGGTCACGTCGACTTTTCTTACGAGGTCAGCCGCTCCCTGTCGGCCTGCGAGGGCGCCTTGCTGGTGGTGGACGCCAGCCAGGGTGTCGAGGCCCAAACCGTGGCCAACTGCTACACCGCACTCGACCTGGGTGTGGAAGTGGTGCCGGTGTTGAACAAAATGGACCTGCCCAACGCCGACCCCGACAACGCCCGCTCTGAAATCGAGGATGTGATCGGCATTGACGCCTCGGCGGCAATCGCCTGCTCGGCCAAAAGCGGCATGGGCATCGACGACATTCTGGAAGCCGTGGTGGCCCGCATTCCGCCGCCCAAGGGCAACCCGAAGGGCCCTTTGCGCGCCATGATCATCGACAGCTGGTTTGACTCCTATGTGGGTGTGGTGATGCTGGTGCGCGTGGTTGACGGCCGCCTGGCCAAGGGTGAGCGCATCAAGATGATGGCCACCGGCACTACCTACAACGCCGACAGTTTGGGTGTCTTCACGCCGGCCAATGAGCCGCGCCAGGCCCTCGAGGCCGGCGAGGTGGGCTACATCATTGCCGGTATCCGTGAACTGCAGGCCGCCAAAGTGGGTGACACCATCACCTTGATTCGGCCAGGCAGTGGTGGCGCAGCAGCCACCGCCACCGAAGCCTTGCCAGGTTTCAAGGAAATCCAGCCGCAGGTGTTCGCCGGCCTGTACCCGACCGAGGCCAATCAGTACGAAGGTCTGCGCGACAGTCTGGAAAAGCTCAAGCTCAACGACGCCTCGCTGCACTATGAACCGGAAGTCTCGCAAGCCCTGGGTTTTGGCTTCAGGTGTGGCTTTTTGGGCCTGTTGCACATGGAAATTGTGCAGGAACGCCTGGAGCGCGAGTTTGACCAGGACCTGATCACCACCGCTCCGAGCGTGGTCTACCAGGTGGTGTCGGTCGACGGCGAAGTCAAGATGGTGGAAAACCCGTCCAAAATGCCGGACCAGGGCCGTCTCGACGAAATCCGCGAACCCATCGTCACGGTGCACCTGTACATGCCGCAGGAGTATGTCGGGCCGGTCATGACCTTGTGCAACCAGAAGCGCGGCGTGCAGCTCAACATGGCCTACAAGGGCCGCCAGGTGGTGCTGACCTACGACATGCCGCTCGGTGAAATCGTGATGGACTTCTTTGATAAACTCAAAAGTGTCTCGCGCGGTTATGCCTCCATGGATTACGAGTTCAAGGAGTACCGCCCGGCCGACGTGGTCAAGGTCGACATCTTGCTCAACGGGGAAAAGGTCGACGCGCTGTCGATCATCGTGCACCGTTCACAGTCGCAGTACCGCGGCCGCGCGGTGGTGGCCAAGATGCGCGAAGTCATTTCGCGCCAGATGTACGACGTGGCGATTCAGGCCGCCATTGGCGCCAACATCATTGCCCGCGAAACCATCAAGGCGCTGCGCAAGAACGTGATCGCCAAGTGTTATGGCGGCGACATTTCGCGCAAGCGCAAGCTGCTGGAAAAGCAAAAAGAAGGCAAGAAACGCATGAAGCAAATTGGTTCGGTCGAGGTGCCCCAAGAGGCATTCCTGGCCATTTTGAAGGTGGACGCATGATGCCGACCCTCACCGCCGCGATTCTGGCGGCCTTTGCCGGTTACGTGGGCGCCTGGTATTTTGGCGCTCTCGAAGGCAACTTTGCCCTGTTGCTGTTTTTGGCCACGGTGGTCACCGGCATTTACTGGCTGGCCGAAAGGTTTTATTTTTTGCCGAACCGCCAGAAAGCCGCTACGGCCCTGGAGGCGCAGACCATGGCCCGCCAGGCCGAGCTCAGCAAGATGGGCATCAGCAAGGTCGACGGGGATGTGGCCGAGGCCAAACACCGTATCCTGGCGCAGCCCTGGTGGCTGGACTGGACTGCCGGGTTGTTCCCGGTGATCATTGGTGTCTTCATCCTGCGTTCCTTCCTGTTCGAACCGTTCAAGATCCCGTCGGGCTCGATGATCCCGACGCTGTGGATCGGTGACCTGATTCTGGTCAACAAATTCCATTACGGGCTGCGTTTGCCAGTGCTCAACACCAAAATCACCGAGGGCACGCCGCCGCAGCGCGGCGATGTCATGGTGTTTCGCTACCCGCCCAAACCCAGCCTGGACTACATCAAGCGGGTGGTGGGCGTGCCCGGCGATGAGGTGGCCTACCTCAACAAGCGCCTGAGCATCAATGGCAAGCCGCTGCCCACCAATGCGCTGCCTGAGTTTTTTGACGAAGACACCATGCGCTACTTTCCGCAGTTTGAGGAAACCCTGGGAGCGCAGCCACACCGCCTGCTCAACGACCCGGCCCGGCCCGCGTTCATTCCGGGTACCGATGAATTTGAATTCAAAAACAATTGCCGCTACAGTATTGAGGGTGTGGTGTGCAAGGTGCCTGAAGGGCATTACTTCATGATGGGCGACAACCGCGACAATTCACTTGATTCGCGCTACTGGGGTTTTGTGCCCGACAAGAACATCGTGGGCAAGGCATTTTTTGTCTGGATGAATTTCGGTAACCTCAAGCGCATCGGCTCTTTCAATTGACCAGGAGACAGACATGACTTCTTCTTTCAAATCCGGCCAGCGGGGGATCACCCTGATCGGCGTTCTTTTTGTCGGCGTGGTGCTGGCCGGCGCCGGTGTGCTGACCGCCCAGGTGGTGCCCACCGTGATGGAATTCCAGACCATTCAGAAAGCCGTGAACAAGGCCAAAGAGGGCAATACCGTGCCCGAGGTGCGCATGATCTTTGACAAAGCCGCGAGCATCGACAACATCAGTTCGATTTCCGGCAAGGACCTGGAAGTCACCAAGGAAAATGACAAGGTGGTGGTGAGCTTTGCCTACGAGCGCGAAATCCATCTGACGGGCCCGGCTTTCCTGACCCTCAAGTACAGCGGGAAATCGAATTGAAGCCACAGGTGACGGTTTGAATGCAGACTTGGTCGCGCTGCAGCAGCGTTTGCAGCACCCCTTTGCGGACACCAGCCTGCTGAAGCGGGCGGTCACGCACCGCAGTTTTTCATCGGACCATAATGAGCGCCTGGAGTTTTTGGGTGACTCGGTCTTGGGCGTGGTGGTCGCCGACATGCTGTACCGGCGCTTGCAGAAACTGCCCGAAGGTGATTTGTCCAGGGTGCGGGCCAACCTGGTCAAACAGGACACCTTGCACCAGTTGGCGCTGTCGCTGGGCTTGCCGGATGTGATGCTGCTGGGCGAGGGCGAGATGCGCTCGGGCGGCCAGAAGCGGCCCTCCATTCTGGCCGACGCGCTGGAGGCTCTGATTGGCGCGGTCTACCTGGATGCCGGTTTTTCTGCCGCCCAAGCGCTGGTGCAGCGGCTCTACCAGGCGGTGCAAATCAACCCCGAGATGGAAGCCATTGGCAAGGACCCCAAAACCGAGCTGCAGGAGTGGCTGCAGGGGCGCCGCATGAAACTCCCCAGTTACCGGGTGGTGGCCACGCTGGGCGCGGCGCACAAGCAAAGCTTCGATGTGGAATGTGAAATTCCCGAACTCAACCGCGCCGAGCGCGGTATTGGCGGCTCGCGTCGTGCGGCCGAGCAGGCCGCCGCGACGGCGATGCTGGAAATTTTGAAAGCAACGGTGAACCCATGACGACCCCTAAAAAACCAACTTCCGATGCCGACACCCCCGTGCCTGAGGTGCAGGACAACCTGGAAGACTTGTTGGCGGGCATGCGCCGCGACATGCGCCCCGCCGGTGTCACCGAAGCGCCAGTGCCGGGCCAGCGTTGCGGCCTGATTGCCATCGTGGGCAAGCCCAATGTGGGCAAATCCACCCTGCTCAACGCGCTGGTGGGGCAAAAGATCAGCATCACCTCGCGCAAGGCGCAAACCACGCGTCACCGCATCACCGGCATGCACACCATGGGTGCGACCCAGTTTGTGTTTGTCGACACGCCCGGTTTCCAGACCCTGCACGGCAACGCACTGAACAAGTCGCTCAACAAGACCGTGGTAGGCGCGGTGGCCGATGTGGACCTGATTTTGTTTGTGGTGGAAGCCGGCAGCTTTACCCCGGCCGACGCCCGCGTGCTGGCGCTGCTGGACAAGAAAATCCCCACGCTGCTGATTGCCAACAAGCTTGACAACGTGCACCGCCGTGGCGACATTGCGCCCTGGCTGCAGACCATGCAGGAGCGTCACGCCTTTGCCGAGTTTGTGCCGATGTCGGCCAAGAGTGCCAAGGATGTGGAGCGCCTGCTGGGCATTTGCGAAAAATACCTGCCTGAGCAGGCTTGGTGGTACGCCGCCGATGAACTCACCGACCGCAGCGAACGCTTCATGGCGGCCGAGATGGTGCGCGAAAAGCTGTTCCGCCTGACCGGTGACGAGCTGCCTTACACCTCGACCGTCATCATCGACAAGTTTGAAGAAGAGCCACCGCAGAAGAAAGGCCAGAAGCGCCTGCTGCGCATTGCCGCCACCATCGTGGTCGAGCGCGACGGCCACAAGGCCATGGTGATCGGCGACAAGGGCGAGCGCATCAAGCGCATCGGCATGGAAACCCGCGTCGAACTGGAAAAGCTGTTCGACTGCAAGGTCTTCATCGA
>JBASJO010000213.1:0-8196 GCA_049655365.1 Rhodoferax sp.
TCGGCAGCCGGTCCACCAGTGGCGCCCACAACCACTTGAAGGCATAAGCCAGGCCGACCCAGCTCAGGTAACCAATGGTGGTGCGGTCAATGCCGGCCTCGCGCAGCCAGAAGCTCAGGGTGCCCAGCACCAGCAGCAAGGGCAGACCGGCTGAAAACCCCAGGATGAGCATGCGCAGGCTGGCGGGCTCCAGATAGACCCGCAAGGTGCTTGTCCAGGAAGGTTTGGCAGCGGGAGTCGAGGTGGATGCAGTCATGCCGGAATAATAAGCGCTCAAGCTGCGAGCAGCCAGCCGGCCAGCGCCGCCAGCAGCACGACCACGACGGGTGATTGCCGGCCATAAACCAGCAGCCCGAAGGCCGCCAGTGCCAGTGCAAAATCACTGCGCGCGTGAATGGCACTGGTCCATACCGGGTCATAAAGCGCCGCACCAAGAATGCCGACGACCGCCGCGTTGATGCCGGCCAGCGCCCGTTGCACGCCGTCGCGCTGGCGCAGCAGCTCCCAGAACGGCAAGGCGCCCAGCACCAGCAGGAAGGCCGGTACGAAAATGACCGTGAGCAGCAGCAGGCCACCGAACCAGCCACCGGGCGGCGCTGACATGACGGCGCCCAGGTAAGCCGCAAAAGTGAACAGCGGGCCCGGCACGGCCTGGGTCGCACCGTAACCTGCCAGGAACAGCGTCGGGCTGACCAGTTCATTGGGCACCACGGCCAGTTGCAGCAGTGGCAATACGACGTGGCCGCCGCCAAACACCAGCGCACCGGCCCGGTAGAAGCTCGAAGCCACGGTCGCCAGCGGCGATGGGGCGATGGCGGCGAGCAGCGGCAGCCCGAGTAACAGGGTAACAAAAAGCAACAGCAGCACCGCGCCCGTCCTCTTGCTGATGCCGTGGTCGTGGTGCCGGGCTGCGGGCAGGTGCGCCAGTTGCAGGGCCCAGCGACCGATGACGGCGCCGGACACGATGGCCAGGATCTGCCCACCGGCAGACGGCAGCGCCAGCACCATCAACGCGGCCAGCACCGCCACGCCGGCCCGCGGCCGGTCCGGGCACAGCGACCTGGCCATGCCCCAAACCGCCTGCGCGACCACCGCGACCGCGACCACCTTCAGCCCATGAACTGCCCCCGACTGCGCCAGGCCGGCCCACTGCAGGACACCGAACGCAAAAATAATGAGCGCCACGGCCGATGGCAGGGTGAACCCGACCCAGGCCGCCAGGGCGCCCGCCCAGCCAGCGCGACGCTGGCCGAGTGCAATGCCGACCTGGCTGCTGGCGGGGCCAGGCAGAAACTGGCACAAAGCCACCAGGTCGGCGTAGCTGCTGTCGTCCAGCCATTGGCGCCGTTCGACAAACTCGGTGCGGAAATAGCCCAGGTGCGCCACCGGTCCGCCAAAAGAGGTCAGTCCGAGCTTCAGGAAGGCAAGAAACACCTCGATGAAAGAGCCAGGGTGCCGCCCTGCTGTGTTCATGGCCTCAGGCCTGCCAATCGTATTCAACCGTGACGGGCGCGTGGTCCGAAAACTTTTCCCCTTTGTAGATGGCAACCGCTTTGGCGCCTGAGGCCAGGCCAGGCGTCGCCAAGTGGTAGTCCAGCCGCCAACCCACATTTTTGGCATAAGCCTGGCCCCGGTTGCTCCACCAGGTGTAGGCGTTCTCGGTGGCATCGGGGTGCAACTGGCGGTACACGTCCACCAGGCCGCCGTCCCCGAGCAGCTTGCTCATCCAGGCCCGCTCTTCGGGTAAAAAGCCGGAATTTTTCTGGTTGCTTTTCCAGTTCTTCAGGTCAATGGCCTGGTGCGCGATGTTGACGTCGCCGCACAGCACAAATTCGCGCTCGGCTTTCAGGCGCTGCAGGTGCGGGTAGATCGTGGCAAGGAACCTGAACTTGGCCTGCTGGCGCTCCTCGCCCGACGAGCCGCTGGGGAAATAGCAGCTGATGATGGAGCGTTTGACGTCTGCACTGTCAAAGCGCAATTCCACATAGCGCCCTTCGGCATCAAACTCGGGATCGCCAAAGCCCGTGCGGACCTCGGTGGGTTCTTGGCGGCTGTATATTCCCACCCCTGAGTAGCCTTTTTTTGCGGCAAAATGAAAATAACCGCGCAGTTCATGCAGCTGCTCGAAACGGCCTTCCACGTCGCCATTCTGGGCCTTGACTTCCTGCACGCAAATACAATCGGGCGCATTTGCCGCAATCCATGCCGGCAGGCCTTTATTGCAGGCCGAGCGGATGCCATTGAGGTTCAGGCTGGTTAATTTGAACAAGGAATTTTTCATGACAGAGCGTAATGGACCCCAGACTATACAAATGCCAGGCCAGGACACGCTGGCGCTGGAATTTGTCCAGTTTGCGGTGGACTGCGGGGTGTTGCGCTTTGGTGAATTCAAAACCAAAGCCGGGCGAATGAGCCCTTATTTTTTCAACGCCGGCCTGTTTGACGATGGTGCCAAACTGGGCCGCCTGGCGCAATTCTATGCGCAGCGCCTGCTCGCCAGCGGCCTTGAATTCGACATGATTTTTGGCCCCGCCTACAAGGGTATTCCATTGGGTGCCGCGCTCACGGTGGAGCTGGCGCGGCTGGGTCGCAACGTGCCGTTTTGCTACAACCGCAAGGAAGCCAAGGACCATGGCGAAGGTGGCACGCTGGTCGGTGCCCCGTTGCAGGGCCGGGTTTTGTTTGTTGACGATGTGATGTCGGCCGGCACGGCGGTGCGTGAATCCATTGCCCTGATCCAGGCTGCTGGCGCCCAGGCCCATGCCGTGGTCATTGCCCTGGACCGGCAGGAAAAAGCCACTGAAAACGGCCTCGACGTCAATCACAGCGCGGTGCAGTATGTGCAACAACAACTGGGCCTGCAGGTGTGCGCCATTGCCCGCCTCGATGACCTGCTGCGTTACCTCACACAACACGCCGTGCCTGGCCTGGCCGATGCCCACCAGCGGGTGCAGGCTTATCGGGAACGTTATGGTGTGTCCGGGGTGCCCGGGGTGCCCACATGACCACCACCTCCGTGCACGTCTGGTTTGGCCGGGTCGCGGCCGGGCTGATGCTGGCGACGTTTGGCATGCCATTATGGGCCCAGGGCGCAGCGGGGCCGGTGCCCCAGATTTACACCTGCACCGATGCCAGCGGGCGCAAGCTCACGTCAGACCGCCCGATCCCCGAATGCAGTGACCGCGAGCAGACGATTCTCAATCCGAGTGGCACCGTGAAAGCCAAAATCGGGCCGGTGCTGACGCCCTACGAGCAAAGCCAGTCCGAGGCCAGAATCCGGGCCGAGCAAAAAGAACGTGCCAGAAAAGAAGAAGAAAAGCGGATGGACCGGGCGTTGTTGGTGCGCTACCCCAATCTCGCTGCGCACCAGAAAGATCGGGAAGAGGCGCTGGCCCAAGTGCAACTTGTCAAGCAGGTGGGCGCAGAGCGCCTGAAGGACCTGCTGGCCGAGCGAAGCAAACTGAATGAGGAAATGGCGTTTTACGCCAAAGACCCGAGCAAGGCACCGGCGCGATTGCAGCGGCAGGTTGCCGGCGTGACCCAGAGTCTGGCCGACCAAGAGCGGTTTCTGACTGAGAGGGACAAGGAAATTCAGCGCATCAAAGCCAATTTTGATGAAGAGCAGGAGCGCCTGGAGCCTTTGTGGCAAGCCAATGCGGCCACAGCGGGCCCGACCCGCTGAAGCCAGGCGGGGGGATCAAGCCAGTTTTTGCAATAACAGCGCGTTGACCTGCTGCGGGTTGGCCTTGCCCTGGCTGCCTTTCATGATCTGACCCACCAGCGCGTTGAGCGCCTTGGCGTTGCCGGCGCGGAACTCGGCCACATTCTTCGGATTGGCCGCCAGCACGGCATCGACTATTTTTTCCAAAGCGCCGGTGTCGTTCATCTGCTTGAGGCCCTTGGCCTCGATGACGGCATCGACCGTGCTTTGCGGCTCTGACCATAGCGCATCGAGCACCTGACGTGCGGCGTTGTTGGAGATCGTGCCGTCCTGGATGCGGCTGACCAGCTGCGCCAGCTGGGCTGGTGTGATGGGGCAGGCGCTGATGTCGGCTTCCACCAGGTTGAGCCGGCGCGAAACCTCGCCCATGATCCAGTTACCCACCAGCTTGGCTTGGCCGCAGGCCTGGGTGGCGGCTTCAAAATAGGCCGCCACCTCGCGGCTTTGTGTCAGCGTGGTGGCGTCATAGTCCGACAGGCCGTAGTCGGTGACAAAACGCTGCGCCATCACGCGCGGTAGCTCGGTCATCTCGCGGCGCACCCGTTCCACCCACTCCGGCGCGATCACCAGCGGTGGCAGATCGGGGTCGGGGAAATAGCGGTAATCGGCGGCGTCCTCCTTGGTGCGCATGGCGCGCGTCTCACCAGTGTCGGGATTGAACAACACGGTGGCCTGCTGAATGGCGCGGCCATCTTCGAGCTCTTCAATTTGCCAGCGAATTTCAAAATCGATGGCCTGCTGCATGAACTTGAAACTGTTCAGGTTCTTGATCTCACGCCGGGTGCCGAATTCGGCACCCGGCTTGCGCACCGAGACATTGGCGTCGCAGCGGAATGAGCCTTCCTGCATGTTGCCGTCGCAAATGCCGATCCAGGTCACGATCTTGTGCAGTTCCTTGGCGTAGGCCACGGCCTCCAGGCTGGAGCGCATGTCGGGCTCGGTCACGATTTCCAGCAGCGGCGTGCCGGCGCGGTTCAGGTCGATGCCGGTCTGGCCGATGAAGTCTTCGTGCAGCGACTTGCCGGCGTCTTCTTCGAGGTGGGCGCGCACCAGGCGCACCGATTTTTTCTCCAGCACCGCATCAAGGCCTTTTCCGTTTTCCAGGTAAAACTCCACCGCGCCGCCCTGCACCACCGGGATCTCGAACTGGCTGATCTGGTAGCCCTTGGGCAGGTCGGGGTAGAAGTAATTTTTGCGGGCAAACACACTGCGCCCGGCAATGTGCGAGCCCACGGCCAGGCCGAATTCAATGGCACGCTCCACCGCGCCCTTGTTCATCACCGGCAGGGTGCCGGGCAGGGCCAGGTCCACCGCGCAGGCCTGGGTGTTGGGCTCGGCGCCAAAGGCGGTCGGCGCGCGGCTGAAAATTTTGGACTGGGTGGAGAGTTGGGCGTGGGTCTCGAAGCCGATGACGACCTCATAACCCATGATCAGCAGAGATGAGGTGACAGGTTTGTCATCTTGGAAAGTGGTGCTCATCTTCAAATTCCTTGCGCTGAATCAGCAGGTTTGGCGGTATGCCAGTCAGTGGCTTGCTGGAAGCGGTGCGCCACGTTCAAGAGGCGCGATTCTGTGAGGTAGTTGCCGATCAGTTGCAGGCCCACCGGCATGTGGCCGGCGCCAAAACCTACGGGCAGGCTCATGCCGGGCAAGCCCGCCAGCGAGGCGGGCAGGGTGAAGATGTCGGCCAGGTAGTCGGTCAGGGGGTCACTGTGGCCGCCAAGCTTCCAGGCCACGGTGGGGGCCACCGGGCCGGCAATCACGTCACAGAGCTTGAAGGCCTGCTGGAAATCGTCGGCAATCATGCGGCGGATTTTTTGTGCCTGCAGGTAGTAGGCGTCGTAATAGCCGTGGCTCAGCACATAGGTACCGATCATGATGCGGCGCTTCACCTCGTCGCCAAAACCCTGGTCGCGGGTTTGCAGGTACATGTCGTTGAGGTCGGTGTACTGCTTGGCCCGAAAACCGAACTTGACACCGTCGAAGCGGCTCAGGTTGCTCGACGCCTCGGCCGGCGCAATGATGTAGTAAACCGGAATCGACAGCTCGGTGCGCGGCAGCGAAATGGGCACCAGCCGGGCGCCGAGGCGCTCGAATTCCTTCAGGGCGGCATCCACGGCGGAACGCACATCGGGCGCCAGGCCGGCGCCAAAAAATTCGGCCGGAATGCCAATGCGCAAGCCGGCCAGGTCGGCGTTGAGGTTGCGGCTGAAGTCCTCCGTGGGCACATCCAGCGAGGTCGAGTCGCGATCCGGGTCGGGGCCGCACATGGCGCTCAGCAGCAGGGCGCAGTCTTCGGCACTGCGTGCCATGGGGCCGGCCTGGTCGAGGCTGGAGGCGAAGGCCACCATGCCGTAACGCGAGGCCCGACCATAGGTGGGCTTGATGCCGGTGACACCGCAGAACGACGCGGGTTGGCGGATCGAGCCACCGGTGTCGGTGCCGGTGGCAGCCGGTGTCAGGCGCGCGGCCACAGCGGCGGCGCTGCCGCCTGACGAGCCGCCGGGGGTGCAGGACAGGTCCCAGGGATTTTTGACCGGGCCATAGGCCGAGTTTTCATTGGCCGAGCCCATGGCGAACTCGTCGCAATTGAGCTTGCCCAGGGTCACAGCACCCGCCTCGGCCAGCCTGGCGACCACCGTGGCGTCAAACGGTGACTGATAGCCCTGGAGCATTCTGGAGCCGGCCGTGGTGGCGAAATCGCGCGTCACAAAAATGTCCTTGTGCGCCAGTGGCACGCCGGTCAAAAGCCCGGCGTTGCCTGCGGCCAGGCGGGCATCGGCAGCACGGGCCTGGGCCAGCGTGACCTCCGGTTGCAGGTCGAGAAAGGCACCGAGCTCGGTGTGTTGCGCGGCGCGGGCCAGAAAATGCTCGGCCGCTTCAACCGCCGAGACTTTGCGTGTGGACAAAAGTGTGGCCAGTTGGGCCACTGTCAGATCATGCAGATCAGAGGAAATTTGCGTCATGGGAAGGTGTTCTATTAGGTTTATTCAATCACCCGGGGCACCAGAAACAGGCCGGCATCGCGCGCTGGCGCGTTGCGCATATTGGCTTCGCGCTGGTTAGGCTCGCTGGCGATGTCATCGCGCAGGCGCAGCGCCACATCCCCCATGATCTCCACGGGGTGGGCCAACGGCACGATGCCGCTGGTGTCCACGGCGCGCATCTTTTCCACAATGCCGAAAAAATCATTGAGTTGGGTGCACAGGCGGGTGCGCTCGTCCGGCGCCAAGCCGAGACGGGCCAAATGGGCCAGGCGGTCAATATCAGCGGTAGAAAGTGACATGAGGGTTCGATCGAAACAGGGTGTAAATGAGGGCCATCTGCTGGCGTTCTGCAGAGTTATGCACAGGCAATAGGGTATTATCCATCCCTTGAGCGGCAGCGCGCGCCAGCACGTCCTTAAGCCCAAAATTAACCCATTTTGAACCCGTTACCCGGTGACATGCGAGCCGATGTGCTCCATGTGCCCCAAAGGACTTATCCATGTTTGGAACATTTCGTCAGTATTTCTCGACGGACCTCGCCATCGACCTTGGCACCGCCAACACCCTGATTTACGTGCGCGACAAAGGCATCGTGCTTGACGAGCCGTCGGTCGTCGCCATCCGCCACGAAGGCGGCCCGCAAGGCAAGAAGACGATTCAGGCGGTCGGCAAGGAAGCCAAGGCCATGCTGGGCAAGGTGCCCGGCAACATCGAAGCCATTCGCCCGATGAAAGACGGCGTGATTGCCGACTTCACGGTGACCGAGCAGATGCTCAAGCAGTTCATCAAGATGGTGCACCCGCGCTCCATCTTCCGCCCCAGCCCGCGCATCATCATCTGCGTGCCCTGCGGCTCCACCCAGGTCGAGCGCCGCGCCATCCGTGAAAGCGCCCTGGGCGCCGGTGCCAGCGACGTGTACCTGATCGAGGAGCCCATGGCGGCGGCCATTGGTGCCGGTTTGCCGGTATCAGAGGCCAGCGGCTCGATGGTGGTCGATATTGGTGGCGGCACCACCGAAGTTGGCGTCATTTCGCTCGGGGGCATGGTCTACAAGGGCAGCGTGCGTGTCGGTGGCGACCGATTCGACGACGCCATCATCAACTACATCCGCCGCAACTACGGCATGCTGATTGGCGAACCCACCGCTGAAGCCATCAAGAAGAACATCGGCTCGGCCTTTCCGGGCAGCGAAGTGCGCGAGATGGAAGTGCGCGGCCGCAACCTGTCCGAGGGCGTGCCGCGCAGCTTCACCATTTCGAGCAATGAAATCCTCGAAGCCCTGACCGACCCAATCAACAACATCGTGTCAGCAGTCAAGAACGCGCTGGAACAAACCCCGCCTGAACTCGGTGCCGACATTGCCGACCGCGGCATGATGCTGACCGGCGGCGGCGCGCTGCTGCGTGACCTGGACCGTCTGCTGGCCGAAGAAACCGGCTTGCCGGTGATGGTGGCCGAGGACCCGCTGACCTGTGTGGTGCGCGGTTG
>JBASJO010000214.1:0-6487 GCA_049655365.1 Rhodoferax sp.
GGGACCAGCTCAGTTGGGGCGCGCGGGTGGTGGATTACCTGTGGCATATCGCGCTTCCAGTCACCGCCATGGTGTTTGGCAGCTTCGCCGTCACCGCCATGCTGACCAAGAACGCCTTCCTGGAAGAGATTCGCAAGCAATATGTGGTCACCGCGCGGGCCAAGGGTCTGGATGAGCGCCAGGTGCTGTGGGGCCATGTGTTTCGCAATGCGCTGATCCCCATCATCACCGGTTTTCCAGCGGCTTTCATCGGCGCTTTCTTCACGGGCTCGTTGCTCATCGAGACCCTGTTTTCCCTCGACGGCCTGGGCCTGCTGAGCTACGAGAGCGTGATCCGGCGTGATTACCCGGTGGTGCTGGGCACCCTGTTTTTCTTTACCCTGATCGGCCTGGTGACCAAGCTGATTTCAGATTTGTCTTATGTTTGGGTGGACCCACGTGTCAAGTTTGACTAAGCCCCCTGCAATCAGCCTGAGCCCGGGTCGGCGTGCCTGGTTGCGCTTCAAGCGCAACCGGCTGGGTTATTGGAGTCTGGTGCTTTTTTGTGTGCTGGTGGGCCTGAGTTTGAGGGCCGAGCTGATCAGCAACGACCGGCCCTTGGCTGTCCGCTACCAGGGTGAAACCTATTTCCCCATGGTCAAAGACTATTCAGAGAAGACCTTTGGTGGCGACTTTGACACACCCACCGATTACCTGGATCCGTTCATTCGCGAACGACTGAGTCAGAACGGCAACTGGGCGCTGTTTGCTCCCAACCCTTACGGCGCCAAAACGCTAAACTATTTTGCCAAGGCGCCCAACCCGTCACCGCCCACAACAGACAACTGGCTGGGCACCGACGATCGTGGCCGCGACCTGCTGGCGCAACTCATCTATGGTTTCCGGGTGAGTGTGCTGTTTGCCCTGGCGCTGACCTTCACCGGGACGTTGCTGGGTATTCTGACTGGCGCCATCCAGGGGTTTTTTGGTGGCAAGACCGACCTGGCGTTCCAGCGTTTCATTGAAATCTGGGGTGCCATGCCCGAGTTGTACCTGCTGATCATTTTCAGCGCGGTGTTTGCGCCCAGTCTGGCCCTGCTGCTGATTTTGCTGAGCCTGTTTGGCTGGATGGGCTTGTCCGACTACGTGCGGGCCGAATTTTTGCGCAACCGTCAACTTGACTACGTGCGCGCTGCGCGCTCAATGGGCGTGAGCAACTGGCACATCATCCGGCGCCACCTGTTGCCCAACAGCATGACACCAGTGGTGACGTTTTTACCGTTTCGCATGAGTGGCGCCATTCTGGCGCTGACCTCGCTGGACTTTTTGGGTTTGGGCGTGCCGCCCGGTACGCCGTCGCTCGGCGAGTTGTTGTCGCAAGGCAAAAACAACATCGACGCCTGGTGGATCTCGCTGGCCACTTTTGCTGTGCTGGTGGTGACCCTGCTGCTGCTCACATTCATGGGTGACGCGCTGCGCGATGCGCTCGACCCGCGCAAGGCAGACAACGTATGACGACGATGCCCTTGCTGGAGGTACGTGACCTGTCGGTGTCGTTCGCCGACACCGAGGTGGTGCATGGCATTGATTTCTCTATTGCGCCCGGTGAGCGGGTGGCGCTGGTGGGGGAATCCGGTTCCGGGAAAACAGTGTCTGCCCTGAGCCTGCTGCGCCTGGTGGCCAATGCCAAGCTGGGCGGTCAGGCCTTGTTCAACGGCCAGGACTTGCTGGCGATGCCGGAGCCTGAGCTGCGTGCAGTGCGCGGCAGTGACATCGCCATGATTTTTCAGGAGCCCATGACGGCGCTCAACCCGTTGATGGCGGTGGGTGATCAGATTGCCGAGGTGCTCGCCTTGAAGACGGCGCTGAGCAAAACACAGATGGCGCAAAAAGTCATCGAGTTGCTGGCGGAGACCGGTATTCCGGAGCCGGCGCGTCGTGCCCGGGCTTTTCCGCACCAACTCAGCGGGGGACAACGCCAGCGCGTCATGATCGCCATGGCGCTGGCTTGCCAGCCAAAGTTGTTGCTGGCCGATGAACCCACCACCGCGCTAGATGTGAGCTTGCGTGGGCAGATTCTGGAACTGCTGGCGCGCTTGCAGCAAAGCCACGGCATGGCAGTGCTGTTGATCACCCACGATCTGAATCTCGTGCGGCGCTTCGCCGACCGCATCATCGTGATGGAAAACGGCTCGGTGGTGGAGCAGGGGCCCACCGCCGAGGTTTTTGCCAGACCGCAGCACGCCTATACCCAAGGTTTGATTGCGAGCAAACCGGTGCGTGATGTGGTGGAGGGAGGTTCACCAACACCCTTGATGGCGGCCAAGGGCTTGCGCGTGGTTTACCCGACACCGCTGGCGGGTATGCGTGGCTGGTTCAAGCACGGCGAGTTTGTGGCGGTGCAGGGGGCCAGTTTTGACGTCCTGCTTGGGCAAACCCTGGGCGTCATGGGCGAATCGGGCTCAGGCAAGTCGACGCTCGCGTTGGCCGCCCTGGGGCTTTTGCCGTTTCAGGGCGAATTGAAGATTGCGGGTGACGCCTGGAGCGCCCATGCGGCGCGCAACAAGGCTTTGCGGCGCCAGGTGCAGGTGGTGTTTCAGGACCCGTTTTCGTCCCTGTCACCGCGCATGACGGTGGAGGAAATCGTTGCGGAGGGTCTCGGGGTGCATGCGCCCACGCTTTCCGGGCATGAGCGCCAGCAGTTGGTGATGGCGGCCCTGCGCGATGTCGGGCTGGGCACGGCGGACGATGCCGCCATGCTGCAGACTTTGCAGCGTTATCCCCATGAGTTTTCGGGTGGCCAGCGTCAACGGCTGGCGATTGCGCGGGCCTTGATCATCCAGCCCGACATGCTGGTGCTTGACGAGCCGACCAGTGCGCTGGACGTGACGGTGCAAAAACAGGTGCTGCAGTTGCTGCAGAAGTTGCAGCGCGAACGCGGCTTGAGCTACCTGCTGATCACCCACGATGTGGACGTGATCCGGGCCATGGCGCATGCGGTGCTGGTGATGAAGGACGGCGCCGTGGTCGAGTCGGGTCCGGTGGACCAGGTGCTGGCGCAACCGCAGCACGAGTACACCCGGATTTTGGTCAGCGCTGCTGGGTAAATCCTTGAAAATCAAGGGCTTTCCCTTATATTTTCAGATATAATCCTGCCTTCACGACCAAACGGGCGAGTCACTTCCGCCCGTTTTTTTTGGTCGATTGTTTTTGACGGTTTGAGTAATTTGGGGTTTTGGTGGCGCTAAAAGACATTGTTGAGCAAACGGTAGCTGGCTTGGGCTATGACATGGTGGAGATTGATCGCTCCGCCGGTGGCCTGCTGCGCATCACCATTGACTTGCCTTGGTCGCCCCCTGTTCTTGATGGGTCGCTAGCTACCCCTGCGGATCAATTTGTCACGGTGGAAGATTGCGAAAAAGTCACGCGCCAGCTGCAATACGCGCTGGAAGTCGATGAGGTGGATTACAAGCGCCTTGAGGTGTCGTCGCCCGGCATTGATCGCCCGTTGCGCCATGACCAGGACTTTGAGCGTTTTGTCGGCCATGTGGTCGATGTCACGCTCAAGATGCCTTTGGGCAGTGCGGCGGCAGGGCAAGTCAGCCCGACCCGCAAGAAATTTCGCGGTGTGCTGGAGCGGGTTGAGGCTGCGGCCGATGCGTCGCCCCAAGCCGAGCGCCCCTGGCAAATTGTTTGGCGTGATGAGCCGGTGATCAAGCCGGGTCAGAAAATCAGTAAAAAAAGGCCGCCTGCGCCGACGCAGGCATTGGGTTTTGTGTTGAGCGAGTTGAAAGAAGCGCGCTTGGCACCCATTGTGAGTTTCAAGGGTCGCGCGCAAGCGCCTGACCTTGAGTCGCAAGCATCAGATTTGAATTGAAACAGGAGAGACATGGCATGAATCGCGAAATGTTAATGTTGGTTGACGCCATCTCACGCGAGAAAAACGTGGAGCGTGATGTTGTTTTTGGCGCCGTGGAAGCGGCTTTGGCGCAAGCCACCAAAAAACTTTACTCGGGTGAAGTTGATATCCGTGTTGCGCTCGACCGCGACACCGGCAACTACGAGACCTTCCGTCGCTGGCATGTGGTGCCCGATGAAGCCGGTCTGCAGTTGCCTGACCAGGAAATTCTTTTGTTTGAAGCCAAAGAACAGATTTCCGACATCGAGGTCGACGAGTACATCGAGGAAACCATCGAGTCCTTGCCGATTGGCCGCATTGGTGCCATGGCGGCCAAACAGGTCATCTTGCAAAAGATTCGCGATGCCGAGCGTGAAATGTTGCTCAACGACTTCATGTCGCGCGGCGACAAGATTTTTGTCGGCACCGTCAAGCGCATGGACAAGGGTGACCTGATTGTCGAGTCGGGCCGGGTTGAAGGCCGTCTGCGCCGCAACGAGATGATCCCCAAGGAAAATTTCCGTACCGGTGACCGCGTGCGCGCCATGATCATGGAAGTGGACCTGACCCTGCGTGGTGCGCCCATCGTGTTGTCGCGCTCTGCCCCTGAGTTCATGAAGGAGCTGTTTCGCAATGAAGTTCCCGAGATCGAGCAGGGACTGCTCGAGATCAAATCCTGCGCCCGTGACGCTGGCTCACGCGCCAAGATCGCGGTGTTGTCACATGACAAGCGGATCGACCCCATCGGCACCTGTGTTGGTGTGCGCGGCACGCGTGTCAACGCCGTCACCACCGAACTCGCTGGCGAGCGTGTGGACATTGTGTTGTGGAGCGAAGATCCGGCGCAATTTGTCATCGGTGCGCTGGCGCCGGCCAATGTCAGCAGCATCGTGGTGGACGAAGAGCGCCATGCCATGGATGTGGTGGTGGACGAGGAGAATCTGGCCATCGCCATTGGCCGCGGCGGCCAGAACGTGCGTCTGGCTGCCGAGCTGACAGGTTGGAAAATCAACATCCTCGATGCTGCGGAATCCGCTGAAAAGCAGGCCAGCGAAGTTGATGAGAGTCGCCGCTTGTTCATGGAAAAGCTTGACGTGGACGAGGAAATCGCCGACCTGCTGATTGCCGAGGGCTTTACCAGCCTGGAGCAGGTGGCTTATGTGCCGCTTGAAGAAATGCTCGAAATCGAGAGCTTTGACGAAGATACCGTGAGCGAACTGCGTACCCGCGCCAAAGACGCCTTGTTGACGATGGAAATCGCCATTGAGGAAAATGTGGGTGGCGTGGCGACGGAGCTGCGTGATCTGGAAGGCATGACGACCGAGTTGATCGCCAAGCTGGCGGACAACGGCGTCCATGTGCTGGATGACCTGGCCGACCTGGCGGTGGATGAGCTCACCGACATCACCGGTCAATCTGCTGACGAGGCCACGGCCTTGATCATGAAGGCCCGTGAACATTGGTTCGCCAATGACGCACCTTCCAAAGAGTGAAAATCATGAATTCAAAGTTGAAGTAAAGACCTTGACCGCCTGCGGGCACCAAGTCTGAACTAAAGGTTACCTAAAAAATGTCCAGTATGACCGTTGCCGAGTTTGCTAATGAACTCAAGAAATCCCCCGACACATTGCTTGAGCAATTGAAGTCGGCAGGTGTTGCCAAATCGGCAGCATCTGACAAGCTCACAGAGTCTGACAAGCAGCACCTGTTGAGTTATCTGCAGCTCAGCCACGGCACCAATACGGGCGAGCGCAAAAAGATCACGCTGGTCAAAAAATCGACCACCGAGATCAAGCAGGCCGATGCCACCGGCAAGGCGCGCACCATTCAGGTGGAAGTGCGCAAGAAACGCACCTTTGTGCGCCGCGATGACGGCATGGAAGCCAGCCCGAGCGCTGCACAGGAAGAAAGTGCCGAGCAGGAGGCGCTGCACGCGGCCACGCTGCAAATTGACCACGCTGAATTGGCCCGGCGCGAAGAAGAAGCCCGTCGTCAAGCCGAATTAATCCGTCGCCAGGAAGAGGAATTGGCTGAACGCCGCCGTCAACGCGAGGCGCAGGAAGCTGCTGCGCGCGAAGCTGCGGAACATGCCGCCGCTGCTGCTACCGAACGCGCGCTGGCGCAACAGCAAGCTGCAAAAGCTGCGCCCGCGGTGACCGTTGATGACGGCGCCGCGCAAGCCGCCAAGGAAGTCGCCGCAGCGCAGGCTGAGGCCAGCAAGCTCGCCCAGCAACAAGCGCAGCTGCAAGCCCAGGAAAAGGCCGCACTGGACTCCAAAAAATTGAAAGACGAGGAACAGGCCCGTGCGCTCGATTTGAACGCACGTCGCCAAAAAGCCGAGTCCGAGGCCGCTGCCATCCGCTTGATGATGTCGCAGCCAGGCAAGAAATTACCGCCCAAGAAGGAAGAACCCAAGCCGGTGGCCAAGCCCGCCGAGGCCGCCAAAGCCGGTCTCAAAGGCACCTTGCACAAACCCGCGGGTAGTCCCGCCGGTGCCAAGCCTGCCGCGCCGGGCGCACCTGCTGCAGGTGCTGCTGTCGGTGCAGGCAAGGAAGTCAAGTCGGCCAAGTTGTCGAGCAGCTGGGCGGGTGATCCAGCCAAGAAGAAAGG
>JBASJO010000215.1:0-4159 GCA_049655365.1 Rhodoferax sp.
GTGTAGGCCAGTTCGCGCGCCATGCCTTCGCCCACCAGCTTGGGCAAGCGCTGCAGGGTGCCGACGTCGGCGGTCATACCGATGTCAATTTCCTTGATGCTGAAACTTGCGTCAGCCGAGCAGTAACGCATGTCGGCACAACAAATCAAATCAATCCCGCCGCCCACGCAGGCACCGTGAATGGCGGCCAGCACCGGCTTGCGGCAGCGCTCCAGACTGGTCAGGGTGTCTTGCAGGTCGAGGATGACCTGGCGCAGGTTTTCGCGGGTGCGGGCCTCGCAGTCGTTCTGGATCTGGTCGCCCATGCCCATCATCATCTGCAGGTCGATGCCGCTGGTGAAGAGCTTGCCCTCACCTTCCAGAATCGCCACGCGCGCCAAAGGGGTGGCATCGACCCACTTGAAAGCCTGGCGAATCTCGTGCCACATGACCAGGTTCATGGCATTGGCCTTGTCCGGACGGTTCAGGCGGATGGTGGCAATGTGGTCGACCAGACTGACCGTGAGGGTTTCATAGGACGAGGCACTGTTGCTACTGGTGCAGCTACCGGTGTTGTCGGCGCTGTGCTGCGGCTCGCCGGCGGGTGCTGGCTGGCTTGGCTTTTTAGCGCTGGGGGTGTTGCCGGAGGCCAGCGCCACAGCCAGTTCCAGACCCTGCTTGATGGCGCGTTTGGCATCAAGCTCGGCCGCTTCTGAGGCGCCGCCGATCAGGCGCACGGACAGGCCGGCGGCGAGCAGGTCGGCCTGCAGTTCGCGCTGCGGCTCCTGGCCGGCGCAAATGATGACGTTGTCCACCGGCAGCGTCATGTCACGCTCGCCCACGGTGATGTGGAGGCCGGCGTCGTCAATCTTTCGATAAGTCACGCCAGCAAACATCTCGACATGGCGGTTCTTCAATGAGGTACGGTGGATCCAGCCGGTGGTCTTGCCCAGGCCCTCACCCACCTTGCTGGCCTTGCGCTGCAGCAGGTACAGCTTGCGTGGGCTGGCCTCGATGTGCGCTGGCGCCAGGCCGCCACGCGTGGCGTAGCCGGTGTCGACGCCCCACTCGGCAAAAAACTTGGCCTGGTCCAGGCTCGGGCTGGTGCCCTCGTGCAGCAGGAATTCGGCGGTGTCGAAACCAATGCCGCCGGCGCCAATCAGCGCCACCGTTTTGCCCACCGGCATTTTGTCGCGCAGCACGTCGAGGTAGCTGAGTACCTTGGGATGAGTGATGCCGTCAATGGGCGGCGTGCGCGGCGTGACACCGGTGGCCAGCACCACATGTTTGAAATCGCCCGCAATCAGGTCCCAGGCAGTGACGCGGGTGTTGAGCCGGAGCGACACACCCGTCAGCCTGATCTGCTTGCCGTAATAGCGCAAGGTCTCGTAAAACTCTTCCTTGCCCGGCACCTGCTTGGCGATGTTGAACTGGCCGCCGATCTCGCCGGCCGCATCGAACAGGGTCACGTCAAAGCCGCATTGGGCCGCCGCCGTGGCAAAACTCAAACCGGCCGGACCGGCGCCGACCACGGCGATTTTGTCGCGGTTGGCGACGGGCGTGATGTTGATCAGGGTTTCGTGGCAGGCGCGAGGATTCACCAGACAACTGGTGACCTTGCCGGCAAAGGTGTGGTCCAGGCAAGCTTGGTTGCAGCCGATGCAGGTGTTGATCTCGTCGGCTTTGCCCGCAGCCGCTTTTTGCATGAACAGCGGGTCGGCCAGGAATGGGCGGGCCATGGAGATCAGGTCGCAAAAGCCGTCAGCCAGCAGTTGCTCGGCCACCTCGGGCGTGTTGATGCGATTGGTGGCCACCAGCGGAATGCCGACCTTGCCCTTGAGCTGCTGCGTGACCCAGGCCCAGGCCGCGCGCGGCACCTTGGTGGCGATGGTGGGAATACGCGCCTCGTGCCAGCCAATGCCGGTGTTGATGATGCTGGCACCTGCCGCCTCAATGGCCTGCGCCAGCTGGATGACTTCATCAAGCGTGGAGCCGCCCTCCACCAGATCGAGCATCGACAGGCGGTAGATGATGATGAAGTTGGCGCCCACTTTTTCGCGCGTGCGGCGCACGATCTCCAGCGGGAACCGGATGCGCTTGGCGTAGCTGCCGCCCCATTCGTCGTCACGCTGGTTGGTGCGCGCGGCAATGAATTCGTTGAGCAAATAGCCCTCGCTGCCCATGATCTCGACACCGTCGTAACCCGCGCTTTGGGCCAGCGCGGCGCAGCGCACGAAGTCGTCGATGGTCTGGACCACTTCTTCGCCGCTGAGCGCCCTGGGTTTCATGGGGTTGATGGGGGCCTGCAGCGCGCTGGGTGCCACCAGCTGCTCGTGGTAGGCGTAGCGGCCAAAGTGCAGAATCTGCATGGCGATCTTGCCGCCGGCCTGGTGCACCGCGTCGGTCACCGGCCGGTGTTTGGCGGCTTCCTCGGGGGTGGTCAGGCGCGCACCACCCGGTATGGGGCGGCCACGGTCGTTGGGTGCGATGCCGCCGGTGACGATGAGACCGACCCCGCCGCGCGCGCGCTCGGCATAAAAGGCGGCCATGCGGGCAAAGCCATCCTTGACCTCTTCGAGTCCGACGTGCATCGAGCCCATGATGACGCGGTTGGGCAGCGTGGTGAAGCCCAGATCCAGCGGCTCGAACAAATGGGGGTAGGTGACCATGAAACTTCCTGTAGAAAAATCAGAACTGCCCTGCTCGGTTGAGCCCCAAGGCCCGGGCAGCTTAACCGGAAAGACCGAAAGCGGGCTAGGAGTGGGACTCTAAAAAAAGCGGCTGACCAGCGCGACTGCCAAACCCAACACCACAGCGGTCAACCACAACAGACGCACCCGGTTCACCTCCACCCGCCTGATCAGTTGGGTGTTCTGGTCGGCCAGCGACTGGATCAGCTCGCTGGAGACCAGCATCTGCTGGTGCAGATCAGCCACGGCCGTTTGCAGTTCGGCCACCTGCGATTGCAGCGCTGCAACCGCAGGCGACTCGGCACGCAATACCTCACGCGCAGGCGAGACCGGCGCGGCTGCCACAGGTTTCTTGCCCACGGTCTGCCACAACTTTTTGGCGCCCGTGGCCACCTTCGGTGCGTTCTCGATCACATCGCCCCAAGGCACCATCTTGAGTACGGTCAACCATCCAATCGCCATGTATCGTCTCCTGAAATCTGGGGTCTAGCCTAACCCAAACCACAATCCCGGATAATCGGTGCAACTGATCGGCCAAACACGCCCTTGTGGCGCTTGCACTCGCTGGTCCTGATTTTTGACACCCAACCCTTTGAATCATTGCATGACACAGCCTCATCCCGTTGCTATTTCCCCTGTTGAAGACATCGTCGCCGACCTGCGCGCCGGGCGCATGGTCATTCTGGTTGACGAAGAAGACCGCGAAAACGAAGGTGACCTGGTCATGGCCGCTGAGCACGTGACCGCCGACGCGGTCAACTTCATGGCCCGGTTTGGCCGCGGCCTGATCTGCCTGACGCTGACCCGCGAGCGTTGCGAACTGCTGCAACTGCCGCCCATGACGGCACGCAATGGCGACAAAAAAGGCACTGCTTTTACCGTCTCCATCGAAGCCGCCGAGGGCGTCACCACCGGCATTTCGGCCGCCGACCGGGCCCAGACCATCCAGGTGGCCGTGGCCCGCAATGCCAAACCCGAGGACCTGGTGCAACCTGGCCACATCTTTCCCTTGCAGGCGGTCGAAGGTGGCGTGCTGATCCGAGCCGGCCACACCGAAGCCGGCTGCGACCTGGCAGCCATGGCCGGCTGCGAACCCGCCGCCATGATCTGCGAGATCATGAAAGACGACGGCACCATGGCGCGCCTGCCCGACCTGCAGCTTTTTGCTGCCGAACACGGCCTCAAGATTGGCACCATCGCCGACCTCATTCACCACCGCAGCAGTACCGAGTCATTGGTCGAGCATGTGGGGGTGCGACCATTGAAGACCGCGTTTGGCGAATTCACCGCCCATGCCTTTCGCGACAAGACCGCCCACGGCGTGCACCTGGCGCTGGTCAAGGGCCAGTGGAGCGCCGACGACGTGGTGCCCGTGCGCGTGCACGAGCCGCTGTCGGTGCTCGATGCGCTCGAAGTCAACCGCTCCATGCACTCCTGGGGCATGGATACCAGCCTGCAATACCTGGCCAAACAAGGCAAGGGCGTTGCCG
>JBASJO010000216.1:0-12715 GCA_049655365.1 Rhodoferax sp.
AAACCGGGGCATCAGCCTGGCCCAATTCTCCACGGCCTGGGTGTTGGCCAACCCGGTGATCAGTTCGGTCATCGCCGGGCCGCGCACGCTCAGGCAGTGGCAGGACTACCTGCCCGCGCTCGACTACGTGTTCACCGCGGAAGACGAAACCCTGGTGGACAGCCTGGTCCACCCCGGCCATCCATCCACACCGGGTTACACCGACCCGATCTACCCACCGACTGGCCGGCCACGTTCCGCGTGAAGGCTGGCGCAGCCCACTACACTCCAGTGGCCTTTCATCTCCCGCCCCCATGGATACTTTTGTTCTCTTCGTACTGCTGGCCATTGGCATGCATGTTCTTAAAACGCGAGAGCAAGCGCAGCGCATTGCACTGCTGGGCGCTTACCTGGGAAAGTTCCAGATTGAGAAGCTGATGCAGGATGTGCTGGGCGGCTACCAGCGTGCGCTGAGCGAGACCGACGATCAACGCCAAACCCAGGTGTGGCGCCATCTGGAAACCGCAGAACAAACACTGAGCGAGCAGTTCAACCGATTTGTCCTTGAGTTTGCCAAAGTGCCGGAACCAGAAGCCCGACTCAGCCGCCTGCCGCTGGCCCTGCCTTTTGTCACGCAGCATGTTCCCGCCAGCACGTTGGACCTGCGAAAGTTGCTCAGCCTGCATGCCCATGGCATCAGCCAAGCCGTGCAAAACGACCCGGCCCAGCCCGCCAAGCGCAGGGCGTTCACCCTGTCGGCCGAGCTGATGCTGATGCAGCACAGCTGCCACTGGTTTTGCCGCTCCAAAATGGTCGCCTCGGCACGCCTGCTGGCGCGCCACCAAACAGCCTATGCCCAGGTGCTGGACGCCGTGGCCCCGTCCACCCGGCAAGCCTACCTCCAGTTGACCGGAAATTGAGCGGCCGCCACCGAAAATCGCCTGGACTGGGTCACAATCCCGCCTCATGGAAACCAAATGGCTTGAAGATTTTGTGAGCTTGGCCGAAACCCGCAGTTTCAGCCGCTCGGCGCAGTTGCGCCATGTCACGCAACCGGCTTTTTCCCGGCGCATCCAGTCGCTGGAAGCCTGGGCCGGCTCTGACCTGGTGGACCGCAGCAGCTATCCCACGCGCCTGACACCCGCGGGCGAAACGCTGCACGACCAGGCGCTTGAGGTGCTGCAGGCGCTGCAGACCACGCGCGCCATGCTGCGCGGCCACGCCACCGCGGCGCAGGATGTGATCGAGTTTGCCGTGCCGCACACGCTGGCGTTCACTTTTTTTCCGGCCTGGGTGTCGGCCCTGCGCGAGACCTTTGGTCCCATCAAGAGCCGCCTGATTGCGCTCAATGTGCATGATGCGGTGATGCGCCTGGTGGAAGGCAGTTGCGACCTGTTGATCGCCTATCACCACCCCTCCCAGCCCAACCAGCTTGACGCGGACCGTTATGAAATGGTGAGCCTCGGCGAGGAGGTGCTGGCCCCTTATTCCAAGGCTGACGAGCACGGCAAGCCCCTGTTCGAGTTGCCTGGCAGAGCCGGGCGTCCGCTGCCCTACCTGGGCTACGCGCAAGGCGCCTACCTGGGCCAGATGGTGGAACTGATCCTGAAGCACAGCAGCGCGCCGATCCACTTCGACCGGGTCTACGAGACCGACATGGCCGAGGGCCTGAAAGCGATGGCGCAGGAAGGCCACGGCGTGGCCTTTTTGCCCATGAGCGCGGTACGCAAGGACCTGCGCACGCACAAACTGGTGAGCGCGGCGCCGCCCGAGCTCAAAGACCTCAGCATCACGATGGAAGTGCGCGCCTACCGCGAGCGCCCGACGCACCGCGATGCGCTCAAGCCCGCGCATGCGACCGGTCGCACTGGCCCAGAGGTTCACAAACACAATGCACAAGCCCTGTGGGACTACCTGATCGCCCACCACGGCGCCCTTTAAGTTACTTCATGACCACCCGCACCATGACCGACACCCTGACCCTGACCCGCCCCGATGACTGGCACCTGCATGTGCGCGACGGCGCTGCACTTGGCACCGTGGTGCCGCACACTGCAGCCCAGTTTGGTCGTGCCGTCATCATGCCCAATCTGCGCCCACCGGTGACCACCACCGCCCAAGCCTTGGCCTACAAGACGCGCATCCAGGCGGCCGTGCCGGCCGGACTGGCGTTCGAGCCGCTGATGACGCTGTACCTCACCGACATCCTGCCCCCCGACGAAATTGCCCGCGCCCGCGAGGCCGGCATCGTGGCCGCCAAGCTCTACCCGGCCGGCGCCACCACCAACAGCGATGCCGGCGTGACCGACCTGCGCAAAACCTACGCCACGCTCGAAGCCATGCAGCGCGCCGGCATGCCGTTGCTGGTGCACGGTGAAGTGACCTCGCCCGACATCGACCTGTTCGACCGCGAAGCAGTGTTCATCGACACCCAATTGATCCCGTTGCGTCGCGATTTTCCCGAGCTGAAAATTGTGTTCGAACACATCACCACGCGCGAAGCCGCGCAGTACGTGGCCGAGGCCGACCGCTTTGTTGCGGCCACGCTCACTGCGCACCACCTGCTGTACAACCGCAACGCCATCTTCACCGGCGGCATCCGCCCCCACTACTACTGCCTGCCGGTTCTCAAACGCGAAAGCCATCGCCAGGCCTTGCTGGCCGCAGCCACCAGCGGCAGCCCGAAATTTTTCCTGGGTACCGACAGCGCGCCGCACGCGGTGCACCTGAAGGAACATGCCAGCGGATGCGCCGGCTGCTATACCGCGCATGCGGCCATGGAACTCTATGCCCAGGCGTTTGACGCCATGGGTGCACTTGGGCAACTGGAAGCCTTTGCCAGTTTCTATGGCGCCGACTTTTACGGCCTGCCGCGCAACACCGGCACGCTCACGCTCAAGCGCGAAGCCTGGACGGTGCCGGAAAGTTTTGCCTTTGGTGAAGCCGAACTCAAGCCGCTGGGGGGCGGCGAGTCACTGGCTTGGCGGGTGGTTTGAACCAGGCGAAAGCGGTGCGTTCAGTAAGCGCCAGCTGACGACTTGGGTGCGGATGACTTGAACCTGGCCAGCAGGCTGCGTGCTGCATCGGACAACAGCATGGTGTCCACACCCACTGCCACGAACAAGGCGCCAGCGGCCAGCCATTTGCGCGCCTGCTCCTCCGTGGTGGCGAGGATGCCAGGGGCCTTGCCGGCTTTGAGAATGCGTGCGATGCCATCCGCGATGGCGGCCTGCACCTCGGGATGACCCGGGTTGCCGAGAAAACCCATCGACGCCGACAGGTCGGCCGGACCGATGAACACGCCGTCCACGCCCGGTGTGGCGGCGATGGCGTCGAGGTTGCACATGGCCTCCACCGTCTCCGCCTGCACCAGCAGACAGACCTGGGCATTGGCCTCATGGATGTAGTCGGGATAGCCCTGCCAGCGTGAAGAGCGGGCCACCGGGCTGCCCAAGCCGCGGATGCCTTCGGGCGGGTAGCGCATGGCCCGCACCAACTGCTCAGCCTGCGCAGGCGTGTCCACCATCGGCACGAGCAGGGTCTGAACGCCAAGGTCGAGAAATTGCTTGATGAGGGAGGTTTCGCCCACGGGCACGCGCGCGATCGGGTGCGTGACCAGGCCGGGGATGGAGCCGTGGGCGCTGGAGACGCCCTGCAATTGCGCCAGCATGGTGCGCAGGTCGCTGGGGCCGTGCTCGCCATCGAGCAGCAGCCAGTCATAGCCGATGCCGGCGACCAGTTCGGCGCACAGTCCGTCGGCCAAATCCACCCATAGGCCGATTTGGACCTGCTGCTTATGCAAGGCGTTTTTGAAGGTATTGGCAGGTGTTTTCATGAGGTCTTATCGCTTGTAGCCCATAGGATGGTACGCATTCAACGAGACTCCGTTGCTGCCCGCGTGAAACAAGGGGGTCTGGCGGAAGCGGTGAGATTCGAACTCACGAACCCTTGCGGGTTGCCGGTTTTCAAGACCGGTGCAATCGACCACTCTGCCACGCTTCCAGGGGGTGGATTCTAACCCGGCAATTCAGGCCACATTGCACTCGCGGCGCAGCAGCGTCAAGGCATCCTGCAGTTTGGTGTCGCGGTCGCTGAGCAGCGTGGCCTGGGCCTCGTGCACAAATTCCTGCCAGAGTCCGGTGAAGTCGTCCTGGTGCTGCTCTGGCGCGTGGGCCTGCAGGTACTGGGTGGCCAGTGCCGGCTGCCAGCCGTGTTTTCGGATTTTTCGCACCAGGGTGGCGGCGCTCTTGTCGGTCAGCAGGGTCTTGGGCGCGCTGCCCGCGGCCACGCACAGACACAGGGTGAGCACCGTGCCGTCGTCACTGTGGCCCTGGGTGAGTTTGTCCCAGGCCGAAGACCGGTTGCGGTCGTGCTGGCTGACTTCGCTCAAGGCGTCTTCGAGCCAGAAATAACGGCCCATGAAGGCTGGGGTCTGATCAAACAGTTTGCGCGCGGGCAGCCGCGCGTCCAGCAAACGGGGCCAGTCGGCCAGCACCGTTTGACGCACGGTCTCCACCACGGCACGGTAAGCCTCGGGCAGGTGCTTGGGCAGGGTCAGTTGCGCCACGTCAAGCTGCTGCTTGCGCAAACCGGCAATCATTTTCTCGAAAGTGACCCAGTCGGGCAGCTCCTTGCGCCGCGTCAGGTTCAGCAGCAAGGCGGTGCGGATCACCGCCTCGGCGTCGGGCTCGGCGTCTTGCAGGTCGTCGGCCGACAGACCCAACTGGTCGGCGAACCAGAGCGCCGCCTCGACCACCTGCACGGCGTGCTGGCGGGCCAGAAACTCGGCCTGGTAGTCGGCAAAACTGGCCAGCGACCAGCGCGCCAGTTGCGCAATGTGGCGGTCGCTGAAACCACCGCGCTCGTTCATGCCGAAGTGGGTGTTTTGCGGCATCACGATCAGGGCCTTGAGGAGGTCGGAGCCCGCCTTGGAACGTGACAACAGGGAATGGTCGCGCAGCAGCGCGGCGGCCACGCGCAGGTCGCCACTGCTTGCGTCCTGCAGGTGCAGACTGATCAGGTTGACCAGCCGGTCGCGGGCTTTTTCCAGCTCGGGGCGCAAATACTCGCTGCCGAAATAACGCGCAATTTGCACCATGCCCTTGGGGGCTTCTTCGGCGATGGCCGCCAATTTGGCTTGGTCGATCAGGCCGTGTTGGACGCCATGGATCAGCGCCTTTTCAAAGAATGGGCGCGCGTCAAACAGCGACACGCCCTGGGCGGATGCAGACTGGGGCCGGGTCATGTCAAATGGCGGATTCTTCGTCGGGGTCGATGGCGGCGGGGGTGGCTTTGCCGCGATCGGTGTCGCTGGTTTCGAACTTGCCGTCGTCCTCGGCCAGGTCTTCTTCGTCCAGGCCGAGCTCGAAAGCACGCGCCTTGGCGCGCAGCACCAGCAGCATTTCAATGAACAGGTCGGGGTTTTCGTAGCGCAGCAGCCAGGCCAGTTGCATCCAGTCGGAGTCGGCCACTTCGTCCTGGTCGAGTCGGGCGCTGGCGTAGGCGTTGGCGCGCAAGTCGTCTTCCGACAGCATGTCGCCGTCGTCTTCGACCGTGTCAAAGGTGCCGGTGCGGGCAAAGGCCTCGACGCGGCTCCACTTTTCTTCAAAATAATCGGCCAGCGCTTCGCTGCCGCCTTCCAGGTCGCCAATGGCGTTGATGAAGGCCAGCGGATCGGCACCGTCCCGGAAAATGATCGAGTTCATCATGCCGCGCAAATGGCTGCGGGTCAGGTCGCGGTACTGCTTTTCGATGACCACGGCGCGGGCAAACTGCTCGGGTGTGAGCATCAGGTTGATGATGGAAGCACGCGAGTTGTCGTACTCGCGAATCACCGCCAGCACATCCTTGGGCGGCAATTGTTCCAGCACCTCCATCAGCGCGCCGTCACCTTCGCGGTCAGCCAGTTCAACCAGGGCCGACTCGGCGCCCACGATGTCGCCCGCGGCAATCAGGGACTGCGTTTTTTCGATCAAAGCCAAATGCTGCATGTAGGATTCCTGTGGAGTCGATGAGAAATTGCGCGTGCGGGCGCTTTAGTCCTTGCGGTCAAAGCCGTGCTCTTCCAGCCAGTCGGCGCTGGATTCTTCGTGGTCATGGCCCTGCTCGCCGTCCTTGTCAAAGTCGTCAGCGTGGCCTTGCCGACGCACGGCGCCATGCTCGCCTTCCGTTTCGTGGGCATGGTTGTCGTGGGCTGCCGCTTCATGGTGATGCGACGAGGGCCGGTGGTACAGGTACTCCAGCGCAGCCGCCACCACCATGAACCAGTCGCCCTGCGGCTCCGCCAGCAACTGGTCGGCCAGCTCCTGCGCCCAGGGGGTCAACTGCACGGCATCGCTCAGGCTGCTCCAGTCGGGGAACTCGTCAGACTCCAGGGTCAGCACCTGCTCCATCACCGCCGGCAGCTCAAAGTGAAAGCCGTCGTGGAACACCACCGCCACCATCTCGGGGCTCAGCTCCATCATCTGCTTCAAAAAAGTGATCTGGCCGCGCTTCTCCAGCAGGCGCTTGCGCAACACATTGCGTCCCTCCGAGTCAAATGCGAGGTCGTCGATCTCGGCCTGGTAGGACGTGCGCAGTGCGCGAAAAAAAGCAGACATGCTCATGGCGTTCTCGAAGGTGGAGTGGGTTTCAAATGATGCGACTGATGTAATCCTGCCATATGGTGCGCGCGGTGTCGATCGGGCTGTCAAGCAGGTTGCGCTGGCGGTTGTCATCATAAGCCTTGCGCTTGTCGGGGTCCGACAAGACCTCGTAGGCCACCTGGACCAGCCGGAAGCGTGCGGCGGCATCAAGAGCGCTATTGCGGTCCGGGTGGTGCAAGGCGGCTTGTTGTCGATAGGCTTTCTTGATGTCGGCCAAGGTGGCGGACGGGCTCAGGCCCAGGGCGGCGTAATGGTCTTTCATGAGGTGTGGCTCTTTGACCCGTGCCTCAATGGCCGGCAAAATCGACCAGGGTGAACAAGGTCAGGCCGGTGGCGCGCAGCTTGTCGGAGCCGCCCAGCTCGGGCAGGTCGACAATGACCGCGCCTTCCATCACCTCGGCGCCCAGTTTTTCCAGCAGTTTCTTGCCGGCCATCATGGTGCCACCGGTGGCAATCAGGTCGTCAATCAAGAGCACGCGCTGACCCGGCTTGACAGCGTCGGTGTGCAGCTCCACAGTGGCGCTGCCGTATTCCAGCTCATAGGTTTCCTCGACCGTGGTGAAGGGCAGCTTGCCTTTCTTGCGGATTGGCACAAAGCCCACGCCCAACTCATAAGCCACCACCGCGCCCAGGATGAAACCGCGCGCGTCCAGCCCGGCGACCACATCGGGTCGACGCTCGGCGTCCATGTAGCGGTGCACAAAGGCATCAATCAGCACCCGGAACACCTTGGCGTCCTGCAGCAGCGGCGTGATGTCGCGAAACTGCACACCGGGCGCGGGCCAGTCTGGCACGGTACGAATGTGTTCACGCAGGTATTGGTTCACACTGATGTTGAGCATAAAGAGTCCGGATCAATCAAAGTGCCTTATTGTGCCCCGCACGGCAAGCCTCTGGCGTCAAAAGCCCCCTTTGAGCAACAGGCGCTCGGCCTGCTCCAGCATGTCGGCCTTGCCCGAGAGCAGCAGTGCATCACCCTCCATCAAGACCAGGTCGTCCGCCAGTTTGATGACCTGCCCGGTCTTGCGGCGCAAGCTGACCAGTTGCACGCCCAGGTTGTCCCAGCCGATGTCGCTCACGGTGCGGCCCAGGGACTTGGCTGTGAGCGGCAACAACACCGAGGCCAAGCGCTCCTGTTGCAACTCGTCTGCCGCGCCGTCATCGGCACCGCGAAAGAAACCGCGCAGCAACTTGTAGCGCGCTTCACGCTGCTCCTGCACCAGGCGCAGCACCCGGCGCATGGGCACACCGACCAGCGCCAGCGCGTGACCGGCCAGCATCAGGGAACCCTCGATGGCTTCCGGCACCACTTCGGTGGCGCCGGCGAGTTGCAGGGCTTCCAGGTCATGGTCGTCCTGGGTGCGCACCACCACCGGCACCTGGGGCGCATGTTCCTTGATGTGGGCCAGCACCTTCATGGCGCCAGGAGTTTCCAGGTAGGTAATGACCACGGCACTGGCGCGCGCCAGGCCGGCCGCCATCAATGCCTGCAAGCGTGCCGCATCGCCAAACACCACAGAATCACCCGCGCCGGCGGCCTGGCGCACCCGATCGGGATCGAGGTCGAGCGCGATGTAGGGGATGGCCTCCTTGTCGAGCATGCGCGCCAGGTTTTGGCCGCAGCGGCCGTAGCCGCAAATGATCACATGCTTGTTGGCCTTGATCGACTTGCGCGCAATGCTGGTCATGTGGACTGACTCCATCAGCCATTCGTTGCTGACGAGCTTCATCACAATCTGGCTGCTGCGCATCACGATGAACGGCGTCGCCAGCATCGACAGCACCATCGCCGCCAGAATCGGATTGAGCAGTTCAGGCGGCACCAGCTTGTCGCCCTGCGCCAGGGTCAAGAGCACGAAACCGAATTCACCGGCCTGCGCCAGGTACAGACCGGTGCGCAAGGCGACGCCCATGGACGCGCCCAGCGCGCGCGCCAGAAAAGTCACCACCACCGCCTTGTAAAGCACCGGCACCGTCACCAGCAGCAGCACCAACGGCCAGCGGTCCAGCACCAGACGCCAGTCCAGCATCATGCCGATACTGATGAAAAACAAGCCCAGCAGCACGTCGTGAAACGGCCGGATGTCGGTTTCCACCTGGTGTTTGTACTGGGTTTCCGAAATCAGCATGCCAGCAATGAACGCGCCCAGCGCCAGGCTCAGGCCTGCCAGCTCGGTCAGCCAGGCCAGGCCCAGCGTAACCAGCAGCAGGTTCAGCACAAACAGCTCTTCGCTCTTGCGCCGCGCCACCAGGGTCAGCCACCAGCGCATGACATGCGGCCCGCCCACCATCAGCACCGTGATCAGCGCCGTGGCCTTGAGCAGCGCCCAGGCCAGGGTTTCCACCATCTGTTCCGGCGCTGCCCCCAGTGCCGGGATCAACACCAGCAGCGGCACCACGGCCAGGTCCTGAAACAGCAGCACGCCCATCACGCGCTTGCCGTGCTCGGACTCCATTTCCAGCCGCTCGCTCATCAGTTTGACCACAATGGCGGTACTGCTCATGGCCATGGCGCTGGACAGGGCCAACGCGGTGTGCCAATTCATGCCCCAGTATTGGGGTGCGAGCCCGGCAAACGCCATGCTCGCCAAGGTGGTGACCAGCATGGTCAGCGCCACCTGGAACAGGCCCAGGCCAAACACCTGGTTGCGCATGGAGCGCAGCTTGGGCAGATTGAACTCCAGCCCGATCACGAACATCAGGAACACCACGCCAAATTCACCCAGATGGCGCACACCGTCGGCGTTTTTGGCCAGCGCCAACGCGTTCGGACCAATCACCACACCCACCGTCAGGTAGCCCAGCATGGGTGGCAGCTTGAGGGAACGGCAGACCACCACACCAATCACGGCGGCCAGCAAATACAACAGGGTTAATTCAAGTGGGTTCACCCCCTGATACTACCAAGTGAAAACGGATTCCAGAAAGCTGCCCGATAGAATGCGACCATGACTATCTCGCCCCCCACCGCTCCCGAACTTGATGCCAACCGGGCCATGGCGTTGGCGCGGGAAACGCTCGACATCGAGGCCGCTGCGCTGCTCGGCCTCAAGCAGCACATTGGCCCTGACTTCGTTCAGGCAGTGCGCCTGATGCTGGCTGTCAAAGGCCGCGTGGTGGTAACGGGCATGGGCAAAAGTGGCCACATTGGCCGCAAGATTGCCGCCACGCTGGCCTCCACCGGCACGCCGGCCATGTTTGTGCACCCGGGCGAAGCCAGCCATGGCGACCTGGGCATGATCAAGCCGGTGGACGTGGTGCTGGCGATTTCCAACAGTGGCGAGTCCGAAGAGCTCGTGGCCATTCTGCCCATGATCAAGCGCCTGGGCGCGCCGCTGGTGGCCATGACGGGCCAGGCCGGGTCCTCGCTGGCACGCCATGCCGACCTGTTCCTGAACAGCAGCGTGGCCAAGGAAGCCTGCCCGCTCAACCTGGCACCCACGGCCAGCACCACCGCACAACTGGCGCTGGGCGACGCACTGGCAGTGGCCTTGCTCGACGCCCGCGGCTTCAAGGCCGAGGACTTTGCGCGCTCGCACCCGGGCGGCGCGCTGGGGCGCAAGCTGCTCACGCTGGTCAGTGACGTCATGCGCAGCGGCGACCAGGTGCCCAGCGTCGGGCTGCAGGCCAGCTTCAGCGAGCTGATGCGCGAGATGAGCGCCAAAGGCCTGGGCGCCAGCGCGGTGGTGGACGCCAGCGGACAGGTGCAGGGCATCTTTACCGACGGCGACTTGCGCCGCTTGATTGAAAAAGGCACCGATTTGCGCAGCAGCACCGCGCAGCAGGTGATGCGCCCACAGCCCGCCACCATCCACCGTGACGCACTGGCGGTGGATGCCGTCGAACTGATGGAACAGCGCCGCATCACCAGCGTGCTGGTGCTCGATACCGAGGGCAAACTCTGTGGCGCGCTCAACAGCAACGACCTGATGCGGGCCAAGGTGATCTGATGTCGCCCGCGCTCAATTTCTCCCCCGAACTGCTGCTCCAGGCGCAGGACATTCGCGTCGTCTTTTTTGATGTCGATGGCGTGCTGACCGACGGCGGACTGTATTTTTCGGAGCACGGTGAAACCATCAAGCGCTTCAATACCCTCGACGGCCATGGCCTCAAGTTGCTACAGCGCGCCGGCATCACGCCGGTGGTGATTACCGGGCGCGACTCCAAGGCACTGCGTGTGCGGCTGGCCGCGCTGGGGATCGCGCACGCCCACTTTGGCACCGAGGACAAGCGCCCGGCGGCCGAACTCACCCTGAAGGCGCTGGGTCTGGACTGGACCCAGGCGGCCGCCATGGGCGACGACTGGCCCGACCTGGCCATGTTGACGCGCTGCGCCTTTGCCTGCGCGCCAGCCAATGCCCAGGCCGAGCTGCTGGCCCACGCCCATTACGTGACCAAGCGTCAGGGCGGTGATGGCGCGGTACGCGAACTGTGCGACCTGCTGCTGGTGGCCAGCGGGCGTTATGTGGATTTGCTGCAGGAAGCCATGCGATGAACAAAGTACGTGACTGGTTCGACCGGCTCACACTGTATTTTCCGGTGCTGTTGATGGGGCTGCTGGCGCTCGCAAGCTATTGGCTGGTACGCAGCACACCGGGACCGGAGCAAAAACAGCCCGCCGCAGCCGTCAAGCACCTGCCCGACTATTTCATGCACCAGTTTTCCGTGAAGACCTTTGGCACCGCTGGTCAGCTCAAAAGTGAGGTCATGGGGCTGGAGGCACGCCATTTTCCGGACACCGACACGCTGGAGATTGACCGGGTGCACATCCGCTCCTTCGGCGTCGACGGGCAGCTGACCACGGCCACCGCGCGCCAGGCACTGGCCAACAGCGATGCGTCCGAGGTTCAACTCATGGGGCAAGCGCTGGTGGAACGCAAGGCCAGCCTGGACAAAGACGGCAAACCGACCGCTGCCCTGAGCTTTCGGGGCGAGTTTTTGCACGCCTTCATGGACACGGACCGCATCCAATCGCACAAACCGGTCGAGCTCACCCGGGGCTCGGACCGTTTTACTGGCAACAGCATGGACTACGACAAGCGCGCCGGCCTCATGCTGCTCACCGGGCGCGTGCGCGGCCATTTGGTGCCCAGCAAGACGCCTTGAAAGCACTCCGCCCATGACACCCCTGGTCCTGATCACCGGCGCCTCCAGCGGCATTGGCCAGGCCCTGGCCCTGCACTACGCGCAGCAAGGGGCTCGGCTGGCCCTGGTGGCGCGGCGCAGCGAGGCCATGCAAAGCTGGCTTGACGCGCACGCCATCGCGCCAGAAAACTACGCCATTTACTGCGCCGATGTGGCAGATGCCCAGCAAATGGCCAGCCTGGCGCAGGCTTGCATCGCGCAGCAGGGTTTACCCGATTCAGTGATTGCCAACGCCGGCATCAGCATTGGCGTCGACACCTCGGTGCCTGACGACCTGGCGGTGATGGCCCGGGTGCTGGCCACCAACGTGATGGGCGTGGCGGCCACCTTCGGCCCGTTCATTGCGCCTATGGTGGCGCGCGGCTCGGGCTCGCTGGTGGGTATCGGCAGCGTGGCGGGCATCCGCGGCCTGCCCGGGCATGGCGCCTACTGCGCCAGCAAGGCCGCCGTCATCAGCTATTGCGAAAGCCTGCGCGGCGAGTTGCGCCAAAGCGGCGTCAAGGTGCTGACGTTGTGCCCGGGCTACATTGCCACGCCGCTGACGCAAAACAACCAGTACACCATGCCGTTTTTGATGCAGCCCGAAACCTTTGCCCAAAAAGCGGCACAGGCGATTGCGGCCGGCAGCAGCTACCGCGTGATTCCCTGGCAAATGGGTGTGGTGGCCAAACTGCTGCGCTTGCTGCCCAACCCCCTGTTTGACCGCCTGTTTGCCGGCCGACCCCGCAAACCGCGCGCGAGGGGTTTATAAACAAAAAAGGCCCCGAAGGACCTTTTTTGTGCTCGCCAGAAATGAATCTGGCGAAGTTGATAAGCGCTTAGTAGCTGCTACGGCCACCGCCGTAACCACCGCCACCGCCGCCACCGGAACGGCCACCGCCGCCACCAGCACCGCCGCCGTAGCCGCCGCCACCGGAACGGCCGCCGCCAGCGCCGCCGCCGTAACC